>JAIRTN010000163.1 GCA_031254905.1 Coriobacteriales bacterium | reverse complement strand
TCATCAAAGACCCGCACGCCCCTCTCGGAGCGAAACCGCGCATAGCGCATTCGCGGGTCGTCACGAGGCGTCTGCGCGGCAAGGTCGTTTTTCGCGGATTGTATATATTCAACGCGGTTGCGTCCGAAGGCAGAACTCGAGCGCCCGCTAAAAGATTTACCGGAGGATGAGGCGGAAGACCCGCCAGCGCGCCTACCAGAGGGCCCCTCGGAGCGGCCGCCAAAAGACCCGGCAGAGCGGGATGCCTGCCGTCGTCGGTCCCGCGAAGGGCTTCTCCCCGTTTGAGAGGCTCTGCCACTACGAGAAGCCGATGAACCGGATTTCGGGTTGTAACTCCTTGCCATACTCCTCTTTCACACGATTTCTGATATACATGATTATAGCAATCACATCGGCGGCGGTCGCCGTACCGTTATTTATGATGAAATTCGCGTGCATCTCCGACACGCTCGCGCCACCCACCGTATAGCCCTTGAGCCCCAGCGCGTCTATAAGCTGGCCGGCCGACAAATCCGGAGGGTTGCGAAAAACGCTCCCCGCGTTGGGAACCGTGAGGGGCTGGGTTCTGCGGCGGCGCTTCAGCGAGCCCTCCATCTTCGCGCGGATTTGCCCCAGATGGCCCTTGGCCACCCTGAGAGAGCCCTCGAGAATGATTTCGCCGCTGGGAATGCCGCTGTGCCGGTAGTCCCACGGCAGCTCATGCGCCTCGTAGCGCACGAGCCCCTTCTCGGGATGAAGCACCGTAAGAGAATCCACGATGCCGCCCATCCACTCCGTTGCGCTGCCGGCATTCATGAACAGGGCGCCGCCGAGCGTGCCCGGTATGCCGACCGAAAACTCAAGCCCGGAGTAGCCGCCCTTAAAAGCACTTTGAGCAAGATTGGAGAGAATGACGCCGGCTCCTGCGACTAAAAGCGTCTCGCCTGCCGATTCATCGGGGAAGCTGAACTGCTTGAACTCGCGCCCCAAGGTGATGACCGCGCCGTTGAAACCCTCGTCGCTGACAAGGAGGTTGCTCCCCTTGCCGATGACACACCACGGGAGGTCGTGGTCTTTGAGCACTTCGAGGCAGCGCTTGATGTCCGCGACGGAGGCGCACTCCACATAGAGCGCGGCGGGGCCACCGATGCGGTAACTCGTGTGACGCGTCATCGGTTCGTTGTACGACAGCGTGCCTTTGATGGTGCCTTCGAGGTCGCAGTAGGCGTCAAAGCCCGCCATTAGCATCCTCCCGCTGCTGGAGCGCCTCCAAGATGAGAGGGGCGAGCACGGTGACATCTCCCGCGCCCATCGTGATGATGAGGTCGCCTTCCTCGGCCCGTGCCGCCATGGCATCGGGGACCTCGCCGCGATGCTTGATGAAGCGGACGTCGGCCGCGGGGTTGTGCTTGCGCACGGCCTCGACCAAGGTTTCTCCGTTGATGCCGGGGATGGGAGTTTCTCCGGCGGAATAGATGTCCATGAAACTGATGGTGTCCGCGTCCTCAAAGGCGCGGGAGAAGCCCTCGAGCAGGGCGCGGGTCCTCGTGTAGCGGTGCGGCTGGAACAGCACGTGTACCTTGCGATAGCCAAGCCCACTCGCGGCCTTGAGGGTCGAGGCCAGTTCCGTGGGGTGATGGCCGTAGTCGTCGATAACCGTGATGCCGGCTGCCGTGCCGATGAAGTCGAAGCGCCGCCGCACGCCGCTGAAAGCGGCTATGGCCGCCGCGGAGGCGTCGCGGTCGAAGCCGAGGACGTCGAGGGCCGCCATGACCGCGGTCGCGTTGAGCATGTTGTGGATGCCGGGAGAAGCCGAAAGTTTGAGGGAACAGCGCTGCCCATCCGCGAATACGATGTCGCACTCGCAGACGCCCTTCGGCTCGCAACGAAGCGAGGGGTTGCCCGTTACGCCATAGGTGATGAGTTTGCGCCCGCTGGCATTGGCCAACTCGACGAGGCCGGGGCAGTCGCCGCAGGCAATGAGGGTACCGTCGGGGGTAAGTTTGCCGAGAAACGAACCGAAGGCGCTCCGTATCTCATCGATGCCGGCATAGTGGTCGAGGTGGTCGGCCTCGATGTTTGTGACGATGGCAAGCGTGGGGTCGAGCCATGTGAAGGAGCCGTCTGACTCGTCCGCCTCCACAACAAAGAAATTCCCTTTGCCCGCCCGTGCCGTCGAATCGTAGCCATCGACAACACCGCCGACAAGAAAGGTCGGGTCGGCGCCGAGCGTGTCGAGGGCGCAGGCCAGCATAGAAGACGTCGTTGTTTTGCCATGCGTACCGGCAACCGCAAGGGTTTGATAGCCTCGGCTGAGATAGGCTAGCATACGAGCACGCGGCCATATCTCCAGCCCTTTGTCGACGGCGGCACGGTACTCGGGATTATTCGCGGGGACGGCGGAGGAGACAACGACGACGTCGATGGCGGAATCCTCGACGTTTTCGGGGCCATGGCCTACCGTTACCTGTACGTCGGCGCGCAGAAGCGAGCGCATATAGCGCGACTCTTTGAGGTCTGAGCCTGTTACCTTCAGGCCGCGTTCATGCGCCACAAGCGCAATGCCACTCATGCCTGAGCCGCCTATCCCGATAAAATGTACCCTGTTAAGTTCGGACAATATTCCTCCTCGGTCATCCGCCATACCGCGGAAACTCGATAATCTCATATCTATTCGTCGGTGCCCTCCCCCGTATGGGCAGATGAATATTCTAACGCAGAGGACGCTTCTCGGCCAA
>JAIRTN010000149.1 GCA_031254905.1 Coriobacteriales bacterium | reverse complement strand
TCGCTCGTGTCGACGATGTTCGTGAAATCGTCGTTGGTTATGACGCGCCGCGGGACGGCGCTGCCGGTGCCCAGAATCCTGATGCCGGTAAGTGCTTGAAGTGCCTGTGGCGCATGAGGCACTTGCGGCACTTGAGCCTCATGAGCCGCATGAGCCGATGGCGCTGCCCCCCTCATCGCCCTCATCTAAAACCTCCGATAGCGTCGGTAGCGCCGCGCGAGCAGTTCCTTGGTGCCATACTGCGTCAGGCGGGCAAGCGCGTCGCGAATGGGAGCCCTCAGCGCGGCGATGGCTGCCGCGGAATCAGCGGCGGCGCTGCCCACGGGCTCAGGCAGCACGGCATCCACCATGCCAAAGGAAAGCAAATCGTGGGCCGTAAGTTTCATGATGCCCGCGGCCTCCTGCGCGCGCCGCGCGTCCTTCCACAAAATGCTCGCAAAACCCTCCGGGCTCAAAATCGAATACACCGCGTTCTCAAACATCAGCACGCAGTCGCCCAGCCCAAGCGCCAGCGCCCCACCGCTGCCGCCCTCGCCAGTCACCACCACCACAACGGGCACAGAAACGCTGCTCAGCTCATACAAACACCGGGCGATTGCCTCACCCTGCCCGCGCTCCTCGGCCTCGGCGCCGGGGTAGGCACCCGGCGTGTCGATAAACGTAATCAGAGGCCGCCCAAACTTCTCCGCCTGCGCGCAAGCCCGCTGAAACTTGCGGTAGCCCTCCGGGTGCGGCATGCCAAAATTGCAGGCAAGGCTCTCGTTGAGATTGGCGCCCTTCACATGCCCGGCAACAGTAACCGGCCGGCCCTCAAAAAGCGCAACGCCGCAGATAAGCGCGGGGTCGTCGCGAAAAAGCCGGTCGCCGCGCATCTCAAAAAACT
Organism: Coriobacteriales bacterium; assembly: GCA_031254905.1. The sequence continues at coordinate 1,876 of JAIRTN010000149.1, read as the reverse complement.
CCGTAAACAGGCCGTCGATGAAGTCGCGCACGTGGGGCCGCTCGCTGTGCCGCGCGCACTCGACCACCTGATAGGGGCTGAGCGCAGCCTGAGCGTTGGTGGCATTCGAAGCGCGAAAATCCGCGGCGCTATGAGGCTCCGTGGCGTTCTTTTTAATGGGGACAAGGTCGGGTGCAAAGGGGGTTCGCGGCTCTCCCGGCCCCTGTGGGGTGGGGGAGTTGTGGCCCAAAAAGGCCGCGTTAGTATCCCCATTTATGCTTTTTTTATGCAGTCGCAGGAGATGGGCGAGCGTTGTGCGTAGCTGCGTGCGCTCGACGATGGCGTCGACGAAGCCGTGTTGGAGTTGGAATTCGGCGCTTTGGAAGCCCTCGGGGAGCGTGGTGTTGATGGTTTGTTCGATGACGCGCGGGCCCGCGAAGCCGATGAGGGCGCCGGGTTCGGCGAGGATGAGGTCGCCGAGCGAGGCGAAACTTGCCGTGACGCCGCCGGTGGTGGGGTGCGTGAGGACGCTGATGTAGAGGGTGCCTGAGCTGCTGAGGCGGCGTATTGCGGCGGCGGTTTTGGCCATTTGCATGAGCGAGAACATGCCTTCTTGCATGCGCGCGCCGCCGCTGGCGGAGAAGATGATGAGGGGCGTGCGGGTTTTGAGCGCGTGTTCGGCGGCCAGCGTGACCGTTTCGCCCACGACGGTGCCCATGCTGCCCATGAGGAATTCGGGCAGGAGTTCGACGCAGATGGCCGCGTGGCCGTCGATGGTGCCGGTTTTGCAGATGACTGCGTCGGGGTAGCCGCAGCGCTTTGCGAGGAGCGCGACCTTGTCCGCGTATTCGGGGAAGGCGAGGGGGTCGACGGTGGTGAGGTCGGCGAAAAGGCGGGTGGTGCTTTTGGAATCGCAGACTTCGTCGATGCGGCTTTTGATGACGATGCGCGCGTGCGCCTTGCGTTTGGCGCGGCGGGTGGCGGCGAGGTTTTCGAGCCAGGCTTTACGTTCGCGGAAGATGTCGAATATGCTGGGCATTTAGGGGCGGGCCTTTGGGGTGGGGGGCGCGCCGAACAGGCCCTCGAGGTTGCGCTCAAGAAAGCCGGTGTCGATGCGGTTGCTGAGGAAGTCGGGGTTGTACATGAGCAGGTAGTGCATGCCGACGTTGGTGGCAACGCCGGTGATGAGGGTTTCTTCGAGGGCGCGGCGCATGCGGAGGATGGCTTCGTTGCGCGTGCGGCCGTGGACGATGATTTTGGCTATCATGGAATCGTAGAAGGGGCTGACCTCGTAGCCGGGGTGGATGACCGAATCGACGCGCACGCCGAAGCCGCTCGGCAGGTGCAGGTAGTCGATGGTGCCGGGGCAGGGGCGGAAGGTGGGGGTGCCCGCGGCTCCCGCAACCCCTTCGACCCCCGCGCCGCTCCCACCCGCCGCGCCGCCTGTGACTTCCTCGGCGTTGATGCGGCATTCGATGGCGTGACCGCGCACGCAGATGTCTTCTTGCGCGAGGTTGAGCGGCAGGCCGGAGGCGATACGAATCTGCTCGCGCACGATGTTGATGCCAGTGACCATTTCGGTGACGGGGTGTTCCACTTGGATGCGGGTGTTCATCTCGATGAAGAAGAAAGCGTTTTGGGCGGCGCCGTCCGGGCCATCTGCGCCGACGCCGTTTGCATCCGTGCCCCCCACGCCCGCCGCACCCGCTGTGCCCCCCACGCCCGCCGTGCCCGCCGCACCGCCTGCCCCATCAACAATAAACTCCACCGTGCCGGCGTTCGTGTAGCCTGCGGCGCGTGCGGCGCTAAGCGCTGCGGCGGTTATGCGCTCACGCAACTCGCCGCTAAGCGCTGCGGCGGGGGCTTCCTCGAGGACTTTTTGGTGCTTGCGCTGCAG
>JAIRTN010000141.1 GCA_031254905.1 Coriobacteriales bacterium | reverse complement strand
CACTTGTTTTTGTACTATCTATGCTCGGCTTGCGTTTCATTGTGTCCCCCTTGCTCGGCTTCTGCAATCGATTTGCGAACTTCGCTGTGGTGATGCTGAAATTGTACTCTCAAAAATTCACCAGAGTAGCTGTAATTGAACATTATTAGTAGCCATTTATCGCGGTAAACGGCGTATTGCAGCATATATCGGACGAGGGGCAGGGTAGTCTGCAGCAGGTGGGGCGCCCTGCGGCAGCCTACGCCACCCGTCCTGCCCTGCGCTGCCCTGCGTCCCGCCCCAGCGCGGTCGTCCCGCCCCAGCGCGGTCGTCCCTGCCCTGCCAGCGCCCCGCTCCAGCGTCCTGCCCGCGTTGTTGACGTATGGGGGCGGCTTTACTACAATCTGTGAACAGGCGAAAGCGACAATAATGCGCTCTTGACGAGGCACAAGCAAGGGAGCGGCCTGAGGCGGCGCGGGGCGACAAAAATCGCTCGGCGGGGCTCAGGCGGGGAAAGAGCAGAGCAATGGCTGGGCGTACGAAAGACGCCGGGCCGCAGGTAGAGGTAACGGGCCGCAAGGTTCTCCATAGGGCGCGCTTACACGCCCTGTTCGAGAGGTCATTACACCATACGGTTACGTTTCTCGTTGCTGGTCCGGGCTACGGAAAATCGACTGCGGTCGCATTATACCTGCGTGCAGTCTCGATAAAGACCGTTTGGGTGCAGCTTTCCGCGCGCGACAACATGCCCTCGCATTTTTGGGAGACCTTCTCACAGGCTTTGCTAACGCTCAACGCCGAACTTGGCGCTATGATTCTCTCCATTGGCTTCCCCGACACCCTCAGCCTGCGTAGTTACCTCTCGGATTTGCTCAAAACCGAACTTAAACCGCAGCAGTCCTATGCGCTCGTTTTCGACGATTTGCACCTGCTTGAGAACGAGAGCATTCTCAATTTTATCTCACAAATTGCTAAATTTCGTAGCAATAATGTTTCGATTATAGGAATCTCGCGCCGCGACAACTTCCCCAACGCCGTCGAGTTCTCCCGCGACGGACAGCTTGCGCGCATCGACGAAAGCGACCTCTCCTTTACCAAAAGTGAGATGATGGAATATTTTGAACTGATGAGGGTTACGGTGCCCAATGATTTGGCAAGCGACGTTTTCCGCGATACGGAGGGCTGGCCTTTTGCTGTTTCGCTCGCGACGCGCATCATCGAGCAAAACCCCGACAACTGTACCTATGTTCGCACGGCGCTTCGGGGTACCGTCAACGCCATTATCGACAATGAACTTTTTGCTATTATCTCTGATGAGATGCGACGCTTCCTCATGCAGATGTCGCTTGTCAGGCACTTGCCGCTGGAGTTGATTGACGAGTTTAAGGAGGGCCGGCGTCTGATAGGCGAACTCGCCGCCCTCAGTTCGCTGGTGCGCTATGACAACTACATGCGTGTCTACCGGCTCCACCAGCTCTTACAGCACTATCTTGAGGGCAAACAGGACTTGCTTGCCGAGGAGGAGCGTCGGGAGGCCAACGAGAAGGCCGCCCGCTGGTGCATCGCAAACGGCTACAAAATCGACGCGCTCTCCTATTACCGTGCCATGGGAGATTACGGCGCCATCATCAACATAGCGTACACCTACCCGCCCGTCATGCCCTTCGACGTCGCCTTTGAGTTGCTCGAAATCTTCGAGAACGCGCCCGCGGAGGTCTTTGAGCGCTACGCGGAGGCGCGCATCCTGCATACCCGTCTCATCATCATGACGGGGCGGATAGATGAGGCGATGGCAAAAACATACGAGTACATCGAGTTGCTTGAGGCCCGTCCGCTCGACGAGATGACAAAGCGTACGCTTATGGGGCTTCATAACAACCTCGGCTTCGCCAAACTGCTTTTGTGCCCCGAGACCCACGACTACAGCTTTGCCCCGCATTTCGAGAAGGCGCGGGAATACTACGATGTGTCGTTTAAGCTACCCACCGACGGGTATCAGGTCTACGGCGTGGGCCCCTATGCGCTTCGGCTGGGCCGCGCACAGGCAGGCGATGCCGAGCGCTACATCGAGATGTTGCGTCGGGGGATGCCCTGCGCGGAACTCACCTTGCAGGGCTGCGGCTACGGCCTCGATGATTTAGCGCGCGCGGAGTACGCGTTCTTCCGCTGTATGGCCTCCGAGGCCGAGCAGTACGCCCTCAGATGTCTGCCGCTTGCGCACGAGCACGGACAATTTGAGATTGAGAGCCGGGCGCTCTTCCTTCTCATGCGCGTCTACCTGCAAAAAGGCAAGTACGAACAGCTTATGGATGTACTCTCGCGTCTCGACGTGGTTGTTGAGGAATCGAACTTCGCCAACCGCTACGTTCTCTATGAAATCATCACCAGTTGGTTTTACGCGGCCATCGGCGAGGTCAACCGCGTCGAGCGGTGGCTCAAGAGCAGCCTGTGGTCAAACGACGCCGGCAGCGTCCTCGACGGTCTCGACGACTCCGTCAAAATAAAATACTACCTCGCAACCAGAAGCTATCGAACCCTACTCGACTTCGTCGAAAGCCGCACCGCGCGCTACGGAATCTCCCGCTACATCATCGGCAAAGTGGGCCTCATGACCATCCAATCCGTCTGCCTCTTTCAGCTTGGCCAGCGCCAAGAAGCCTTCGACTGCCTCCGCGAAACCTACAAACTCGTGGCCCCCAACGGCTTCGACATGGCGCTCGTCGAGCAGGGCAACAGCATGCGCACCCTCGCCGGCGCGGCGCTCAGAGCACAGGTGCCAGACATTCCTCAGCCTTGGCTCGCCACCATACAAAGCCGCGCGACGACCTACGCCAAACGCGTCGCCCACGTGCGCTCCCGCTACCTCTACGCGCACGACCTCGAGGCAAACGTGCAGCTCACAAGCAAAGAACTCGAAATTCTCAGCGACCTCGCCCAAGGCCTTTCGCGCATGGAAATCTCCCTCGCGCACAACATTTCCACCAACACCGTCAAGACGATGCTGCGGCTGATTTACGAAAAACTCGGGGCGGAAAGCGCCATGGATGCCATTCGCATCGCCACGACAAAACAGATGCTCTGACGCAATCTTCGGCCACGCTGGCAGCAAAAAAAATTAACGGGGATAAGGTCGGGCGCGTTTCGCTCGCCGCCGCCCCTACTCCCTCACTCCCGTAAGGTCGAAGGCGGGGATAAAACTTTCCTCGGCCGCGCCGCCCTCCTGCATATAGCTGTCCGTAATGCCGAGGTCAAGCGCAAAGTCGATAAGTTCGTCATACTCGTCGGCGGCGACGGTTGCCCCAAGTTCCGCAAAGCGCGCGGCGGACGGCAGCGGCGTGTACTGATTCATCAGGCTGTAGCAAACCCGGTTGCCCACGGCCTCATACACCATGCCCAATACGGCCTTGGCGTCCTCAAGCTGCCCCGGCAGCATGAGGTGCCGCACGATAACCCCGGAGCGAAGCAGACCCTCATCGTCGCGAACACAGGCTCCCACCTGCTCAACCATCGCGCGCAGCGCCTCCAGCGTCACCCGTGGATAATCGGGGGCTTGGGAGTAGCGCCCGGCAAGCGCCGCGGAGGCGTACTTAAAATCCGTGAGGTAGATGTCCACAAAACCCGCAAGCCGCTCCACGGCGCGCGGCAACTCATAACCGCCCGTGTTGTAGACAACCGGCAGGCTCATGCCGCGCCCGCCCGCCGCCGCAAGGGCGGCGACAATCTGCGGCGCGTACTGCGTCGGGCTTACGAGGTTGATATTATGCGCGCCTTGTTCCGCAAGTTCCACAAATATGTCCGCAAGCCGCTCAATGCTGATGCTCGCGCCTATGCGCCCGGTGGAAACCGGCTCGTTTTGGCAGTACACGCACCGCAGCGGACAGTTGGAAAAAAACACGGTTCCGCTCCCACGCGTGCCAGAAATCGGCGGCTCCTCTCCATGGTGGAGCGCCGCGCGGGCAACGCGCAAACTACCATCCGCGCCGCAAAAGCCCCGTTGCCCCGCTCGACGGTTGGCACCGCAGGCGCGTGGACAAAGCGTGCAGGAAACGGGGATAAGGTCGGCACCGTCCTGCTCAAACACCGTCCCGCCGCGCTGGTTCTCAGAGGGCAACCGCACCCTGAGGCTCCTTGCGCATGGTCACGTGGAGGCAGCGGCAAATCTCATAGGCGCCGGTGACGGGCGCATACCCATGCGCCTCGTAGAAGGGGACGGCGTGTAATTGCGCGTCGAGCGTAAAGCCCTGCGCCCCTCGCGAGTTTGCCGTTTCTTCTAAGGCTTTGAGTACATGGGAACCAAGTCCTTGGCGGCGGAAGGGCTTGCGCACCGCAAAGCGCCCGAGGTGCCAAAGCCCGTTCTCGTCCTTTTCCGGAAAGGCCCGCGCGCAGGCTACGGCAGCGCCGTCAAGATACAGCACGGCGTGCAAGGCCCTCTCGTCTATCTCGTCGAATTCTTCCGGCAGTTGCTGCTCAAGCTCAAATACCTCATGGCGAATCTCCCGCGCCGGCGAATCGATTGCAAGCCCTCTATCTATACGTATGTCGATACCCCTGCTCAGATTGCCCACAACCGTCCCACCTTCCAGCCTCTCCAACCCGCTCCAGCCCTCTAGCCTTCAAACCCTCCAGCCCTCTCAAACCCTCCAGCTTTCTGCCAGCGCCCTCGCTTGAGCCTCCCAAACCTCTCGATGCTCGATGCTCGACGCTAGATGCGGGCGGCTTCGATGATGGTGGCGAACTCTGCCAGAGGCTGCGAGCCGAGGTCGCCCTCTTTGCGCTCGCGCACGCTGACCGCGCCTGTTTCGGCCTCCCTGTCGCCCACCACGAGCATATAGGGTATCTTCTGTGCCTGTGCGCGGGCTATCTTGGCGCGCATGGGTTCGTTGGTGTCGATGACCTCCACGCGCCCCCCAACGCGTCCAAGCGCGTCTTTCACTTCAAAGGCGTAGTCGTTGTGGCGGTCGGCGATGGGGATGATTGCCACTTGGACAGGGGCGAGCCACAAAGGCAGGGCACCTGCGTAATGCTCCATCAGTATTCCTAAAAAGCGTTCAATGGAGCCGAAGATGGCGCGATGCAGCATCCACGGCTGTTCCTCGCTGTTGTCCGCCGTGCGGTAGCTGAGGTTGAAGCGCTCGGGGAAGTTGAAGTCGACTTGGATGGTCGAGCACTGCCACGTGCGTCCGATGGCGTCTTTGACCTTGATGTCTATCTTGGGGCCGTAAAATGCGCCGTCGCCCTCGTTTATTTCATAGGCGAGGCCATGCGTTTCGCAGGCTTTCTTGAGTTGCTCGGTCGCGAACTCCCATTTTTCGTCCGCGCCTATGGATTTCTCGGGGCGGGTGGAGATTTCCGCCGTGTAGGAAAAGTCGAAGGTGCCCATGATGTGGTCAACGAGGTCGAGGACGGCGATTACCTCGCTGAGTACTTGGTCGCCGCGGCAGAAGATGTGCGCGTCGTCTTGCGTAAAGCCGCGCGCGCGCAAAAGCCCGTGTACGACGCCGCTCAACTCGTGGCGGTAGACGGTTCCAAACTCGAAGAAGCGCAGCGGCAAATCGCGGTAGGAGCGCAGTTCGTTGGCGTAGAGCAGCACGTGGCCGGGGCAGTTCATCGGCTTAACGCCGTACTCCGAAATCCGGCTCATGTCTTTGGCCTCGGACTCGTCCACTTGGAAGAAATACATGTTCTCCTTGTAGAAATAATAGTGTCCGGACTGCTTCCAAACGTCGGCGTTGTAGATGTGCGGCGTGATGACTTCCTCGTAGCCGCGGGCGTACAAATCGCGGCGCAGCCATTCCTGCAGCGTGCGGATGACGCGGGCGCCGTTGGGCAGGTAGAGGGGCAGTCCAACGCCGGCCTTCTCGTCCATCATATAGATACCCAGTTCGCGGCCGAGTTTGCGGTGGTCGCGCTTTTCCGCCTCCTCGATGCGCAAAAGGTAGGCGTCGAGGTCCTTTTGGGAGAACCACGCCGTGCCGTAGACGCGCTGGAGCATCTGCCGCTCGCTGTCGCCGCGCCAGTACGCGCCGGCGAGTTTGGTAAGTTTGAAGGCCGCCACGAGCGAGGTGTGGGGGATGTGTGGCCCGCGGCACAGGTCGAGGAAGGCGCCTTGCCGGTAGACCGAAATAACGGCGTCGGGCGGCATTTCGTCGATGAGTTCGAGTTTGAGAGGCTGCTCGGCGAACAGCGTGCGCGCCTCAGCGAGCGAAACCTCGCGGCGGGTAAACGGCTGCGCCTCGGCGATGATGTCGCGCATCGCCGCCTCGATGGCAACAAGGTCGTCGGGCGTGACGGGGCGGCCAATCTCAACGTCGTAGTAAAAGCCGTCCTCTATCGCCGGGCCTATGCCAAACTGCGCGTCGGGGAAAAGCCGCTGAATGGCTCCCGCCATGATGTGAGCGGTCGAGTGGCGCAGGATGGAAAGTGCTTCTGGTGAGCGATTCGTAATGATTTCGACGGTCGAGCCGTCCCTAACCGGAGCGCTCAGGTCAACAAGGGTGCCGTCTATCTTGCCAGCGAGGGCTGCCTTCGCAAGCCCGGCGCCAATCTGTGCCGCGACATCTGCTACCGTCGCGCCATTAATAAGCTCCTTGGTGGAGCCGTCGGGGAGTTTGATGTTCATAATGACTGCCTTTGTCTCGTTTGCCTCAAGAAACTCTGTTAAAGCCCTGCCAAAACTTTGCTGAAACTTTGCTGAAACTCTGCTCAAACTTTGCTTCGTGAGGTGCCGGTCGACTGCTTACGCGCGCACGCGGTATCGCGGTATCGCGGTATCGAGCCTAGTCAGCCCGCACCGTGCTTAACGCACCTTTGTGCAACAGAACGGGCACACCTTCCAGTCGGGGTTAAGCGCGTGCCCGCAGGTTTTACACTCATTTTTCAGTTGTGTACCGCATTTGGGGCAGACGAGATATTCCCGCTCAACGGGGTACCCGCATTTCCCACATTCTCCGTACTTCATCAGCTCGCGCTGCTTGAGCGTAAAATCGAGGTCCTGTTCGTCGCGGTCCGACAGCAGCATTGGCGGACGCAAAATCGAGTAGGCGAAGGCTCCCAAAAATGGTATGAGGGAGATAACGCCCCAGATGATAGGGTTTGAACCACGCAGATACGAGTCGCGGATAACCCAGATAATTGAGATAAGATAGAAGATGCCGATGATAACGACGATGCCCATAAGGAACATCTTCAACTCCGGCGTAACAATCGTATCTATAAGTTCTTGCAGAGTGCTGTCCATGAAAAATCCTTTTCTCTGACGCTCCCTATCGGTTGACAGACAAGGTAACAATCAACAGATAACCGTACAATTCTACCAGAAGGTTTGCCTCTTGGCAGCGGAAGCGAAATATTAGGAGGCTATTGGGAGGCGAACGTCCCCAACCTCTCTCGTCAATACCCCGGCAAGAGGGGAGATGTACAAGCTGTCGCGATGTGGGGCGGGACGGGGAGATGTGGGGCGGAGCGATGTGGGACGGGACGGAGCGAGGTGGGGCGGGACGGGGGCAAAGGGGGTGGCGCTTGGT
>JAIRTN010000099.1 GCA_031254905.1 Coriobacteriales bacterium | reverse complement strand
TCGAGCGGTTATCGCATCGGCCCCTTTGAGATAGAGAGTGTCTTGCTTGAGCATCCCGCGGTACGCGAGTGTGCCGTAACCGGCGTGCCCGACCCCGTGCGGGGTACTGCCGTCAAGGCTACTATTGTCCTTGCCCCCGATTTCGAGGGAAGCGACGCCTTGACGAAAGAACTTCAAACATGGGTCAAGAAGCAGACCGCGCCCTATAAATATCCGCGCCTTATCTCCTATGTTGAGGCGCTTCCCAAAACCGTCAACGGCAAGGTGCGACGCGCCGTCATCCGTGCCGCGGACGAGGCGGGCGCTGCCGCCGCTACCGCACGTCCGCCCGAGGAGTTCGGAGGCTAATCGCCGCCCTTACTCAACGGTGCCAAAAAGAAGCCTCGGCAGCCGCGGCCTGGTGCCGCGGCGGAGAACGACGACAGGATAACCTATGGTCTACCATCAGCTTGCTTCATATATCGATCACACCCTGCTCAAACCCGAGGCAACCTCGGCGCAGGTAAGGCAGCTTTGCGCCGAGGCGCTCGAGCAGGGCTTTGCCTCGGTCTGCGTCAATTCGCGTTTCGTCCGCTTGGCTGCCGACGCGCTCAGCGCCGCGGCGCACGAGAGGCCTGTCGCGGTCTGCTCGGTCATCGGCTTTCCTCTTGGGGCGACGAGCACAAAGGCAAAGGTGGCGGAAGCCCGTCTTGCCATTCTCGATGGCGCCCGCGAACTCGACATGGTTATGGCGCTCGGCGCGGCGAAGGCAGGGGAGTGGGAGGCGGTTGCCGCCGACATTGCGGCCGTCGTAGAGGTGGCCGACGCGGCGGAGGCGGAGGTCATCGTAAAGGTCATCATCGAATGTTGCCTGCTTACCGACGAGGAGAAACGCGCCGCCTGCAAGGCGGCGGCTTGCGCCCGTGCCGCCTTCGTCAAAACGAGTACAGGCTTCGCGAGCGGAGGCGCGACTGTCAAAGACGTGCGGCTCATGCGCAAGACGGTGGGTCCGCATATCGGCGTAAAGGCTTCGGGCGGCATCAAAACCACCACTGACGCCCTTGCCATGATAGAAGCCGGTGCCACCCGCATCGGAACCAGCAACGGCCTCGCCATCATCTCCTCTCCCGCACAAGCTCTCGAAAGGTCAATGCCGTTTCGAGCGGAGCCGTAGGCGCAAAGAGAAATCCAAGTCTTACGGATGGTATCTGAGCATTTCTTAAACTCCGCTTTGGCGCCGATATGGGCAACGGAGGGAGAATAAGGGGGCAAAATGAGGGCAAAATGTCCGAATATGTGCGCTTCGCGCGTACGAACGTCACTGGTCAGACTTTGAGGGCAGTAGTATAATGAACCGGTTGATAAGAAACCGGGTAAGCTACGTATTCTTATACCTGACAGCTACGTGAGGAGTGATTCACAATGGAAAATGTCTTTCAGGCTGCTCCGACCCACAATAAGTTTCGGTGGGAGAATCTTGGGAACATTAAAGAGGGACGGGGCGACTTGGGCGAAGAAATGCCCGTACTCGTCTATCGGCTCATGCAGTTCACCATGCTTGACATACTCACCCAAGAGTATGGCATGGTGCAGGCAAATGAGTTATGGCGTAAGTGCGGCTTTTTGGCCGGCTCGGAGTTCGCGCGCAACATTCTCGACTTAAACGTCGACCTTGACACCTTTGTCGCGAATCTTCAAAGGGCGCTTGAGGACCTCAAAATCGGTATTCTTCGCATGGAAGCCTTCGATGCGGATACCGGAAACCTCGTTCTGACAGTCGGTCAAGACCTCGACTGCAGCGGGCTTCCCATGACAAATGAGACAGTCTGTTTTTACGATGAAGGCTTCATAGCGGGGATACTCGAAGCATACACCGGCAAGCGCTACGATGTACGCGAAGTCGATTGCTGGGCAAACGGCGATAGAGTTTGCCGTTTCCAAGGCACGGTGCAGTCGTAGAGCGGTGTTGGCTTAACCAATGGATGCCATCTTGCTGTCATGCGGACAGATGGCCGGCAACGTTTCGGCTGACAGAAGCGATGCCGGGGTGGCACTTATGGTGTTTGCCGAGGAGGATGAGTACATACGGACCCGGTAGCCGCCAAATTATTTGAATACCTGAGGAACGTCCTGTATTTTCCCAACGAGGCGAAGCTCGACCCCGAGGATTTGCCTGTTGGTTTCAGGGACCTTTCCAAAGGCTTATTATACTATGTCCAAAGTGTGCGGGAAGCTAGCATACTCGCTTCCGACATCGCGAAGGGCAACCTCGACACCAACCCACTCTCGCCGGGCAATGAGGTTGCCGCGGGCCTCAAATCTTTGCAGGCCTCGCTGCGCCATTTAACTTGGCAGGCTCAGCAGATTGCCAAGGGCGACTACAAGCAGCGCGTCAGCTTCATGGGCAATTTCTCCAAGGCCATGAATCACATGGTTGAGCAACTTGCCGAGCGTCAGACCGCTCTTGAAAAGGCCATCGAGGCCGGCGAGGTAAAGTCGCAGGCGTTGCAGCGCGGCCTTACGGTGTTTGAGGACATCACGGCCCAGATGTCTCAACTCATCATCGTACTCGACAAGGACACCAAGACGGAACTTCTGCGCAACCATGCGCTTGAGCAGGTTCTCCATGAGCCTACGACCGAAATCCAGCTTTACGAATGGCTTACCGAGCAAATTTCAGACGACCGCTGCGCCCTCAAAGTAACCCGCGACCTCGACCTCATCTACGAGGGAGGCTTCCAGTCCTTTCTGGTCGAGCAGCACCCCTATGTCTGGGGTGACTATGATGCTGTGGTATTCGTATTCACCGACACAACCGCAACTCGCCGCGAACTTTCGAGCATACGCGAGATAGCAAACTACGACCCGCTCACCAACTTCTACAGCCGCTACTACGGCATGGTGACGTTCAACCGCTGGCTTGAGGAGAAACTCAACTTCGCGCTGTGCTTCATCGACATCGACAACCTCAAATACGTCAACGATGAGTTCGGACACAGCGAGGGCGACAACTATATCACGCTGATTGCAAACCAGCTTCGGGCCTTCTCAGACGACGCGATACTCTGCCGCCTCGGCGGCGACGAGTTTATGCTACTTGCCAAAGACTGGACGCAGGCCGCCACGGAGGCACGGCTCGAATACCTGCGCGATAAACTTATCGAGAGGAACAGCGAGCCCGATTCGCACTATAACCTCTCTATGAGTTATGGCGTTGTGGGCGTGCGGGCGGATAACGAGTCCTATGCCAGCGAACTGCTCAGCATGGCCGACGAGAAGATGTACTTCTACAAACGTGCCCACAAAGCCGAGCGCCGCATAGAAAACGGCAACTCCTTACAAGCCCCGCAAGTCTCCTAAGGAAGCACACCGCATCGGTACCAACCGCCTCCAGCGCCGACCCGGCCAGCCAAGCCCAGCCCCCAACACTCACTCAAAAGACTTCAAAGATTTCACCATGTCAATCGCGTTTAAGCGCGGGCGTACAGACAGATTGACGAGGAAGTTGCAAAGCAGGGGGAACAGGCTTGCCAAAACAAAACTCAAGGGCAGTATCATACGCGAGAACATGATTTCATCCACCTCGATGGTCTGCATCACGTAGCCATGCAGCCACAGGCCGAGGAAGATGCCGATAATAACACCGATGACGCTCATAATCGTGGTTTCGCGGGAGATAAAGGCGGCCACTTGTGACGGGTAGTAGCCCAGCACTTTCATCAGGGCAAGTTCTCTTTCCCGCTCAAGCACCGTGATGGTGATGAGGTTGTATAAAACGACAACGGCCAAAATGAAGGCGGCAAGTATCATGAGTGTCACAACGGAGTTCATGTTCGCAATAACTTGGTCCATTACCCCCTGAAGCTGGGCGACGGGCAGGGCGGTTGCCACGTTGTCCATTGCCACCAACTCCTCAAGCAGCTTCTCAAACTCGGGTTCCTCAAGTTCGGAGCCAAGGTGGATGGAGCCAAAGCGCGGCTCCTCGTTAAAGAGGGTGCGGTAGGTCGCGGGCGTGAGGTAGATATAGTTATAGACGTAGTTTTCCGTGATACCGGCAACTTTTGCCTGCACCGGAGGTTCCATGGGCGCGCCGAAACTGATGGTATTGCCCACCCGTATGCCGAGGGTGCTGGCAAGCTGTTCGGTGATGATGACGGCAGGCCCGGCTGTCTCGTTGGGCGGAAACTCTATGCGCGCGTGGTTTGTGCGCTTGCGGAAGGTGATGAACTCGGTAAAGGTCGCAGGGTCTTCGGGCACAGCGAGGTAGGTGATAACGTCCCCGCTGCTTTGCCCGTCGAAACTCGCGTCGATGGGCTCTGCGTGGTAGTAGGCATGGGGGTAATCGGCGAGGGCGCGGTTGAGTTCCGTGTCCTGCGTGCTTGTGGAGGCCTTGTCCAGTATGAGGGTTGCCCGCAGGTGGGAGACACCGCTGCGCTGGCTATCGCGCTGGCTGTCGCGCCACTCCTCCCATTGCTCCACACGCTGCTCGTCATACTGAAGGTCCAACATGCTCGAAATAGAATCCCTCAAGCCGAGGCCGGCAAGCAGAAGCGCGGTGCAGCCCGCCACGCCGATGACCGTAACGATAAGGCGCACCCGGTAGCGCGAGAGGTTGCGAGCAGTTACCTTGATGCGAAAGGGCAGCTTGCGCCACAGCCGCTTTGCCCGCTCCAGCAGCACGCGCTTGCCGGATTTAGGGGAGCGGGGGCGCAGGAGTTCGGCCGCGGCATTATCAAGGGTGTTTTGGCAGGCAAAGGCAGTTGCCAAAGAGAGGGCTATCGCTCCGCCAAGCACGCCGATGATACAGGGGATGGGAGCGATTATCGGCCTGAAGTCCCCCATGTGATACATCGTGGAATAGGCCTCCCAGATGACCGAGGGGAACAGCGAAATCCCGCAGGCAACGCCGAGCGCCCCTCCCGTCAGGCCGATTATCCACGCGTAGGACTGGTAGATAGCGGCAATCTGCCCTCGACGGTAGCCGCAGGCCTTGAGTATGCCGATTTGGCTGCGGTGTTCTTCCACAAGACGCGTCATCGTGGTGAGACAGACGATGGTCGCGACGAGGAAGAAGAACCACGGCAAGACGAGCGCAAGGCGCGCTATACGATTTTTGTCCGCGTCAAACCCGGCATAGCCGGGAAAGTCGTCCCGATTCTGGATAATCCACCGCGGCTGCTCCAACCTACTCAACTCATTGCGCGCCTCGATAAGTTCGCCGCGGGCATCATGCAGGGCATCTGTGGCCTCCTGCGATTTCTCCTCATACTGCTTGTTTCCCTCGTTTATCTCAGATGTCGCCCCCTGAAGCTTATCAAAAAGGCTAAAAAGCGCCTTCTCCGCGTCGGCAAACTCCTTTTCGATTGCCGCAAACTCGCGTTCGGCAATCGCGTAGGCGCTTTCTCCCGCGGCAAGCTGCTGTTCTGTTGCGGCAAGTTCAACCTCGGCACGGGGAATCTGCGCCACGAGGGGCGTAATCTGCGCTTCTATCAGGTTGATTTGCATCTGGATACTCGCAATGGCGGCAGGGTCGCTTTCGGCAGCCTGCGCCGCCCTCAGAGAATCCCGGCGCCACTGATATTCCGCAAGGTCGCTTTTGTTTCTGGCAAGATTGAACTTCCCTGTCTCCAACGCGGCTCGCAGCACGTCCAACTCATAGCGGGAAACCCTCAGCTTCGCCCTGCTCGCGTCGAGTTCCTCACGCGCCCTCTCAAGAGACGCGCGGGCCTTCTCGTACTCCTCCCAGCCATCGGCAAGGCTCGTCTTACTGCTCTCCAAACTCTCCTTCGCCGCGCTCAAATCGTCCTCGACGCGCCCGCGCTCCTCCTCGTACTCCTCCTCAGCCTTCGCGATTTCGTCCGAGGCCTCCGCAACAATCTCGTCGTACCGCATCTCCGCGCGCAACTCGGCAAACTTCTCAAGTTCCGCCGCCGCCTCCTCAATGGCCGCCTCATACTCCCGCGAAAAGGCAGAAAGCCCCTCGGTGCCCTTAACGCGAACCAGCACCTCAGTATAGTATTCGCTGTCGAAGGCCTCGCCGGGCAGGTAGAGGAAGTTGCTGATTTGCCCGTTGCCGATGCTGCTGTTGCCCCGCGCGGTCGAAATATAAGAAGCGGAACGGGTGAGCCCAACAACCGTGAGTTCTCGTGGCGTAAATATGGTGAGGGAGCCGGACGGGTTGTTCTCTGTTATACGTATCACATCTCCCACAGCGATGGAGGAGTGGGCGTCGGCCAAGCATTCTTCGGGGGTCTTAGGCAGACGTCC
>JAIRTN010000055.1 GCA_031254905.1 Coriobacteriales bacterium | reverse complement strand
GTGTTACGAATTTTTTAACTCGTCACATTTTTTCACCATTTGCCCTTTGCGCAAACCGCTTACCGAGCGAGCGCGCGTGATGGTAAAGATTCTCTCGATAAATGAGGATGATATACGTTGGATTTTTTCTGTCGGTTTACGAAAGGATGTTGTCTGTTCGGCACATGCTGGGCACACTGGGAGGTGTACATATGACAACAAAAGAAACCTGTGTCGACAGGTTCGACGAGATGCTTGAACAGCGTGGCGTAACACGCCGCCGGTTCCTGGAGTTCTGTGGTGCCATTGCGGTGTCGCTGGGGCTTTCAGAAATGATGGCTCCCTCGATTCGCGAGGCTCTCGCGGAAAGCGTCATCGGCAAGACGAGCGGGAATCTCAAACCGGTCATCTGGCTTGAGCTTGCGTCATGTACGGGTTGCACGGAGTCACTCGCTTCTGCGGATACGCCAGATGTCGCAACCATCGTACTCGACCTTATCTCACTCAACTATGCCGAGACTTTGTCCGCCGGTGCCGGCTTCTCGCTGGAGGAGGCAAAGGAGCAGACCATCGAGGCCGGCGGTTACATCGTCGTCATCGAGGGCGCGCTTATGGAGGGTTGGGATGGCCACGCGCTGAAGATTGCCAATGAGAAGGGTACGGACATCGTACTCCATGCCGCGTCGAAGGCCGATGCTATCGTCTGTGCCGGTTCCTGTGCCGTCGACGGCGGTTGGCAGGCCGCGGTACCCAATCCCGGTGGTGCCATTGGAATACAAGCCTTCCTTGAGAAAGCGAAGGCCAATGGGAGTTTTACGCACGACATTCCTCCCATCATCAACGTCCCCACCTGTCCGGCGAACCCCGAGCATATTATCGCCGTCCTCGTTGACGTGCTGCTCGTCGGCAAATTCCCGGAACTCAACAGCTTCGGCATGCCCTCGCTGATGTTCGACCAGTACATCCACGACAACTGCCCGCGTCGCGGCCATTTTGAGAACGGCGAGTTCGTCTATCAATTTGGCTCCGAGGAAGAAAAGCTGGGCTATTGTCTGTACCCGCTGGGCTGCAAGGGCCCGCAGACCAAGAGCAACTGCCCCATCGTCCGCTGGAACCGCCGCGTAAGCTGGTGCGTCGAGTCGGGCGCCCCCTGCGCGGGCTGCGCGAGCGCCAATCCCACAAAAGAAGGCTTCAACTGGGTTGACCTCAACACGCCGTTCCTCAAGCGCTTCAAGAACCTTCTCATCGCCGACATCCCCATTCAGCCCGTGACCATCGGGGCCGGCATCACCGGTCTTGTCGCCGTTGCGCTGGTTGCTCATGGCTTCGGCATGAAGCTTACGGGTCGGACCAAGGGTGGCGCGCCCTTCGAGGGAGTGCGTAATTGGGATAAGAAACATCCCGACAAGCCAGTCGCCGCGTGTGCCGCCGCGGACGTGGAAGGTGTCATAGGCGGCGCCCCCGCAAGCGCTTCGGCAAGCGCCCCCGCAAGCGCCCCTGCAAGCGCCCCCGCAAGCAGCGCCTCCAAAGAGACCCCCCAAACGAAAGACGCGAAAGGAGGCGATAACTAATGCCAGACGATAATGTCACCACAGGTGTGTCCCCAATCTCAGGAGACCTTCCCGACAGGAGTTCGCTCGTGCGCGGCAGCACGCCAAGCGGCCCCTCCATCATCGACCCGGTTAACCGCATCGAGGGCCATCTCCGCATCGACATGGAGGTCCAAAACGGTTTTGTCACAAAATCGTGGGTTTCCGGAGGCTTGTTCCGCGGCATGGAACTCGTCCTTCAGAATCGCAGGTCGGCAGACGCGGCCTATATCGCGCAGCGCATCTGCGGCGTTTGCCCTGTTTCCCACGCACACGCCGCTTGCATCGCCGCCGAGAAAAGCTACGGCGAGAACGATTCGTTCTACTCGAGCATCCCGGCCGCCGGCCGCATACTCCGCAACATCGTGGAGGGCGCGCAGTTCCTCCACTCCCACATCTTGTGGTTCTACAACTTGGCCGCGCTTGACTACGTAAACCCGCTCAACGCGCTTACGGCCAACGTTTCAGACACCGTCAAGCTGGCGGACGCGGCGGGCACCACCCAAGCCGACTTCGCCAACCTCAAGACACGTCTGCAGGGCTTTGCGAACAACGGGCAGCTTTCGATTTTCTCAGGAAACTGGTTCGACTCAAAAGAGCATGACGGACGGTCCTCCTACAAACTCTCGCCGGAACTCGACCTCATCGCGACTGCCCACTATCTTGAGGCGCTCGAGATGCAGGCGGTTGCCTCCGAGATAAGCGGTATCATCGGCGGCAAGATGCCCCACATCATGAGTTCGCTTCCGGGCGGAACGACCTTCGTCCCCACCGAAGAAAAACTCGACGACATCCTGTTCCGCGCAAAGCGCATTCAGGCCTTTGTCGCCAACACAATGATTCCCGACACGCTTGCCATCGCCGGCGCCTACCTCACCGCGGAAGGCGAGGACAGCGACTTCTTCCACGGTGGCAACGAGGGCAACTACATCGCTTGGGGCGTCTTCGAGTCTCCGAGCTACAAGCCCGAGGAGCGCTATCTGCCCGGCGGCGTGTGGAGTTTCAATGAGTCCAAGTACCAGAGCGTGCAGAATTGGGATGAAAGCCTCATCACCGAGACAACCATCTCCTCCTTCTACGACCGCTCCGTGGACGACGGAACGCCCATCCATCCTCGCGAGGGCATTACTGCCCCGCTGTACAAGGAGGAGTACGCGCTCGCCGATGTCCGCGACCATCCCAAGGACGGCAACCCCTACACTTGGGACAAGGCCCCTCGCTACGACGGCAAGCCCTTTGAGGCTGGCGGACTTTCCCGCCTGCTCGTCGCCTACAAGCGTGGCGTCAAGGAAATCGTCAAGGGTATCGACGACGTACTCGTCGCCCTCGGTGTCCCCGGCAGGCTCGACCTCCTCAACTCGACACTCGGTCGTACCGGCGCTCGCAACATCGAAACCCTGTACGTCGCAAACAAGATGCTCGAGTGGATAAACGAGCTTATCGACGCCATCAAGGGCGGAGATTCCTCCACCTTCGCGCAGGCGAAGAACCATACCGGCGAGGGTGCCGGCATGTGGGAGGCTCCCCGCGGCGCGCTCTACCACTACATGAAGATTGACAACGACGTCATCCAGAAGTACCAAATCATCATCCCTTCGACGTGGAACATCTCTCCGCGCGATGCCGGCGGAGCGCAAGGTCCGATGGAAGCCTCGCTGATAGGGCTTCCCGTCGAAAACCTCGACAAGCCCATACACGCCCTGCGTGCGGTTCACAGTTTCGACCCCTGCGTCGCCTGTGCCGTACACATCACCGAGCCGAAAACCGGCAGAACCTTCTCTACCGTGACGAGCCCCTGGGGGGTGAAGTAAAATGGCACATCTCGCACATTATCGTGAGGCACATCCACTACCCTTCGTCCTCACACACTGGGTAAACCTCATCTGTATGGTCGTGTTGATTTTCACGGGCTTCTACATCCATTTCCCCTTCTTCACCGGGTTCATGGGAATCGCCCGCGGCGCGCACCTGTTCTTTGGCTACCTCATTTTCGCCAACTGCCTCCTGCGCGTCATCCTGTCCTTCTTCATCAAATCGGCGCCGTCCGGCGGCACGCGCAAAGTTCAGCGCGACATCAACACCTTCCTGCCGCAAAAGGACAACCGCCACCAGCTTTTTGCGTGGATTAAGTACTACCTGTTCTTCAAGAAGGACCATCCGCTCGGTGGCAAGTACGGCGTGCCGCAGAAAATCTGCTACGACGCAATCCCCGTACTCATCCTTTTCACCTTCTTCACCGGGCTGTGCCTCTGGGCGCCTACCTCGCTCGTTGGCCCCTTTGCGTTCTTCAACAATCTGGTCGGCGGCGTGGTCGTCACGCGCATCATCCACAACTTCTGCATGTGGGTATTCATCATCTTCACGATGATTCATGCCTACCTCGCAAACGTCGAAGGCTTCGCGCCCTCAAAGATGATATTCGCGTGGAAGGAGCACGGCGGCCTCGTCTACGACCCCGACCTTCACACCATCGTCGGCGAAGACGAGATGGAGCACGACCACTAGTTTCATCATCGTTGCGAATTGAGGCAGCGGTGTGCGGAGAGCCTGTCTGTACTGTTGTGCAGGCACTTCTCCGCCCATCGCTGCCCTCTCTTTAGCCCACGGCCCACGACAACTTTCTCTATACTATAGTTATGAATAATGGGGATACTAACAAGCGCCACGTCGCCGCAAACCTCCCAAACGCGCAAGTCGCCGCGGGCCGCGTCGCCATACTCTGCGTGGGCAACATCCTCATGCTCGACGAAGGGGCAGCGCCGCGCGTCGCCGCGGAACTCTTGGCGCGCTACGAATTTCCCGAAAACGTTGAGGTGCTCGACCGCGGCACCATGGGTATGGCACTTCTTGCCGACCTCAAACGCTTCGACGTCATCTTGCTGGTAGACGCCGTCGACAACACCGGCCAGCCGCCCGGCACCGTCGTCACCTATCTCCCGGAGGAGATTGCCCCCTACGAGGCCTTCCACGGGGCGCACGACACACGCTTCATCGACGTGCTTGAAGCAGCCGCGCTCGTCGGCTATACCCCCGAGGCGCACTGTCTCGGCGTCCAAGTGCAAAACATGCTCCCCAGCGAATACGCCATCGGCCTCACACCACCCGTTGAGGCCGCGATACCCTTCCTCGTCGAATGCGTCATCGGCTTCCTCAACCAACGCAACATCCACCCAGTGTGTCATGGGGACGTATCTCCTGACACACTGAATCATGGGGACGCCCTGACACACTGACGTGTGTCAGGGGAAATGTGTCATGGGGACGTATCAGGTGACACACTCAGTGTGTCCCCTGATACGTCCCCATGACACGGCGCGTGTGTCAGGAGATACGTCCCCATGACACACACACGGCTAATATGAGGAATATGAGGAGTTTGTTGCGAAGGCAGCACAATGTGGCGGAGTGTGCTATGCTTCCAGCATGCTTAAGATTCCTACAAAGATGTTATTGTTGGCTGCGGCTTTTGTCTGGCTCGCGGCGGGCTTCAGCGTCGTCAGTGTTGGGGTTACGGCCGCCGAGGTTTCGTGGACTGCCCCGATGGCCCTTGCCTCTCTTGCCGTCTATGTTCTGTTTCTCGTCATGTTCCTCATGATTACCCGCAGGCATATACGGCGCATACGTGGCTATACGGAAGAACTCACGAATATGTTCAAGTTCTTCGACGCTAAATCCTATGTTTTGATTGCCGTCATGATTGTTCTCGGAGCGGCCGTGAGGCTCTCCGGTCTTGTGCCCGGTTTCATCATCGCTCCGTTTTACAGTGGACTTGGCTTGGCGCTCTTAACGGCCGCCGTCTATTATGTTGTCACCTATGTTGCGATTTGCGACGAACTTGTCGTAAAGCACTGAGCGGCCGCTCTGCCCGTCAATCGCCAAACATCAACCAGCCGCCAAGCGGCCACCAACCGTCAAACATCCACCAACCACCAAACGGCCGCAATCCCAAACCCTCATCCAAAAATCAAGGGCATAACCTGCTTAAACAGGAAGAAGGCAAGGAGCATGGAGGCTCCGAGTGCGATGAGTAGTACGCTCGTGCGCCGGGTCATGCTTTGTTGTTTAGCACCCTTACCCGTGAGCATGAGGCAGCCGCTGACGACGATGATGGCCGCGAGGATTCCCGTGAATGCCGGTACGACGGGATGAAACATCGCCAAAGGGTTATTCGCATAGCCAAAAAACCGACCGAGGAACTCTACAGCCAGTCCGAGCATTATTACTATGGTCCACGTTATGATGAAGCCGGCACCGCCGCGCTCCCGATTCTCACTGCTTTCAGTCATGAAGCCTCCCTGAATCGCATCTCAAACTTTCAAACCTCAATGTCGCTTCGGCTCCCCATTCTAAACCCTCTCCTAAAAATTGTGAAGATTATGAAGATTTGGCCTTTTTGGGTCTTTACCGTGCCACTTTTGAGGAGTACACTGACGTGAGTATGAAATGTTACCATTCCGGTAACATATAGGAAGGCAGCCGTTGCCTTCTGGACGCTTTGCCAACGGGTAGTTGGCGTCTCAGAAAGGAGGGAACTATGGAATTTTTGATGGATGCCGTGATGCTAGCGCGTCTGCAATTTGCGATTTGCGTCATCTTCCACTTCCTCTTTGTTCCCCTATCCATCGGTCTGGGATTGTTCGTGGCTCTCGCTGAGACACGGTACTACAAGACCAAGGACCCCAAAGACAAGGCGGCGACGAAGTTCTGGGCGAAAATTTTCACCACGACCTTCATCATCGGCGTTGCCACCGGCATCACCATGGAGTTTAGTTTTGGAACCAACTGGGCGAACTATTCGCGGTATGTTGGCGACATCTTCGGCGCCCCGCTGGCTGCCGAGGCCCTGCTTGCCTTCTTCCTCGAGTCGATTTTCCTCGGAATCGTGCTCTTTGCGCGTACGAAGATTTCGCCGAAGCTCTATCTTGTCTCCACATGGCTTGTGTTCTTTGGTTCCGCACTCTCCGCACTCTGGATTCTCATTGCCAACTCCTGGATGCAGACTCCGGCGGGTTTTCAAGATTTGGGAACCAAGGCGGAAATCACCGATTTCTGGGGCGCCGCGCTCAATCCTTCGACGATTGCGCGCTATCTGCACACCGTTGACTCGGTTATCATCCTTGCCTCGTTTTGCGTTATCGCCATTGGCGCCTACTATCTGCTGCGCAAGACGCATGTGCAAGACGGCAAGAAGTTCATCAAAACGGGGCTTACTGTCGGTATCGTAAGCGTCATCCTCATGCTCCCCTTCGCTCACATGCAGGCAACCGTGGTTGCCGAGCAGCAACCTGCGAAGCTTGCTGCGATGGAGGGACAATGGGAGGACGGACCCGCGGACTTTACGTTCTTTGGTTGGGTCGACGAGGAGTCTAAGACCACCACCGGTCTTTCGATTCCCGGCTTCACGAGCCTGCTCGCCACCTTCGACAGCGAGACCGTGTACCCCGGCCTGAACACGACGGAAAACGCGGTCGATTTCAGCGCCTATCCGGGCGTTAAGGCCGAGAGTTATCAGGGCGGCAACCCGCCGGTTAACCTCACCTTCCAAGCCTATCACATCATGGTTTGCTTCTACGCGCTGCTCATTATCTGGCTCGTCATAGCCGGCATAGCGCTCAAGGGCGCCAACAAGGGCAAGCAGCCCGGCAAAGCGGCTCTCTACCTGCTGGTATTTGGCCCGCTCATTCCCTTCCTCTGCATCCAAGCAGGGTGGATGGTGGCCGAAGTAGGCCGTCAGCCATGGGTTGTCTACAACCTGCTGACAACCGCCGATGGCGTGTCGCCGGTTGTTAGCGCACCCGAAATCCTCATCACCATTGCGCTGTTCCTCGTGTTCTACGCGGTGCTTTTCGTCGCTTGGCTGCGTCTTGTCCTCGGCCAAATCAAGAAAGGTCCGCAGCTTGAGGAGGAGGCCGGCGCTCCCAAAGCCGGTGCCCCCGTCAAGACTTCTGTCGCTACCCCGGTTGTTCCCGCTTCGGAAGGTGGTGAGTGATAATGGAGTCCATCGTGCCGATTTCTGCGCAACTCGTTGCTGAGCCTATCGCTCCGACCTCCGTACATGGGATTTTGGCGATACTGTGGTTCTTGCTGATTGCCGTACTGCTGCTGGGCTACTTCATCCTCGATGGTTTCGACCTCGGCGCTGGGATACTCTATCCCTTCATCGCGAAAAAGGAGAAGGAAAAGGCCCTCGTACGCCGCGCCGTTGGCCCTCTGTGGGACGGCAATGAGGTATGGCTCCTCACGGGAGGCGGCGCGCTCTTTGCGGCCTTCGCCCCCGCCTACGCCACAAGTTTCTCGGGATTCTATCTTGCTATCATGCTCGTACTGTTCGGCCTGATTTTCCGTGCGATTGCCATCGAATATCGCGACCGCGACCCCAAATGGAAGAAATTCTGGGACATCGCCTTCTTCATCGGCAGCTTCCTGCCGGCCCTGCTCTTTGGCGCCGCCATCGGTAACGTCATCGGTGGCGTGGCACTCGTCGGCGCCGGCGAAAGCGTTTCCATCGCGGGCACACCGCTCGCCGTCGGCGACTACTCGGGCGGCTTCTTCTCGCTGCTCAACCCCTTCGCGCTGCTCTGCGCCATCATGGGCCTCGTCGCCTTCATCACCCAAGGCGCGGCGTGGCTCGCCCTCAAGGCCCCCGTCGGCAGCCTTGTCCACCAGCGCGCCGTCAAGATGCGCTCGCTGTTCAACATCGTCGAAATTGCGGTTTTTGTGCTGGTAAGCGCCTTTACTATCTTGCTAGTACTCCCGAACTTCAGCGAGGAGCGCACGCTTCTTCCCGTTGCGTACGCCTCCGCGGCCATCGTGGTCGTCGGCTGGCTCGTCGCCCGCTTGTTCATGAACAAGGGTAATGACCTCCTCAGCTTCCTCGCTACGAATCTCATTCCGGTTGGACTTATAGGGATAACGGCGGGCTCGATTTTCCCCAATCTCATCCCGGCTGCCGATAACCCCGTGGGAGTACTCACGTACTTCTTGGTTCCCGGCACCGACATTGCTGCTAAGTCCATCACGATTTTCAACGCGGCAAACTCGGAGTTGTGCCTGACAGCGATGACCATCATCACCGGCATCGCCCTCCCGATTGTTCTCGTCTACCACATCATCATCTATCGCACCTTCCGCGGTAGGATTCTCGACGAGGACCTCGGCTACTGAGTTACTCAAGGTTTAAGGTTTAGGCCCTCAAAGACACGCAACACCTTCTGAGAGCCGCACCCCCAACCTACCGAAAGGAGGACCCCGGCTACCCCCGGGGTTCTTCTCTTTT
>JAIRTN010000017.1 GCA_031254905.1 Coriobacteriales bacterium | reverse complement strand
TCAAATAACCGACGAATCGACGAGGCAGGCTTTCTTATGACGCGCAGCGCCGCCACGACAACGCCGAGAATCGCCCGTGTGCCGATGGTGCCTTCGATGGCGCCATCGGCCGCTCCGGCTGCCCCGGCCGCTCCGGTGCCTTCGATGGCGGCGCGCCCGTTTGCCACGCGTTCAGCCGCTTTGCCGACTGCCCGCCTCCTACTCCTGTTGCTTTTGCTGATTCTCATCCCGTGCCTGCTCATGTCGGCGTTTCCGCAGCGCGCGTGGGCGCTCAGTACCGACCGGACGACGGCGCGCTCAAACGAGGACGGCGGCACCAATATCATCGCTGGCGAACCGACGAGGCTTTCGTGGGAGGGAACCGTCGGCTCCGACGAGCGGGTTAAGTCCATCACCCTCAATTTTCCGGAGGGCTGCGGGATTGACGGCAGCGCGTATATCAAGCTGCAGGAAATCATCATGGACGACCCCGCGCACCCGGTTCATGACGAGAGCATCGTCTACACGCAGGAGTTGTCGGGCGAATCGATGCATTTGGTCTTTGACAACGGGCTGCGCCCAAACAACAAAGTTATTATCCAAATTTATGGCTTTATCTTCCCGCCGTTTGCGGGCGACTACGTTATCACCGGCTCCTATACCGACGACACCGGGGAAGCCCATAATCTTGCCGATTCGCCCGCCATCACAGCCATCTCCATTACGGGGACACAGCGGCTGGTCAATTGGCTGGGGGAGCAGGAATGGGTTCAGGCGTGGAACTCAATCAAGATTCTCAACATCTTCCTTAATCCGGCCCTGATTGTCGCGTCGATTCCCGAACTTTTCAGGGGCTGGCTGAACTCCATCGGGCTCGTCTTGCTGGGCTTTCCGCTGGCGATTCCCGTCGGTTTAGGCATATCCTTTCTGCGCATGTCAAAGTTTTGGGTGCTGCGCTTTATCTCAAGCATCTATGTCAACGTCATTCGCGGTACGCCGCTGTTTCTCCAAATATATATCGCTTGGTTTGGCCTGCCGCTTCTTGTTGGCAAGCCGCCCGACTACATACTCGGCTTTCTCGTCCTCGCGATGAACTCAAGCGCCTACCTCGCCGAGATATTCCGCGCGGGAATCCAGTCGATACATCGCGGGCAGTTTGAGGCCGCTTCATCGCTGGGCATGAACGGCGTACAAACGATGTTCTTCGTCATCATCCCGCAGACCATCCGCCGTGTTCTCCCAACGATGACATCGGAGTTCATCCTGCTCTTTAAGGACACATCGCTCTTGGCAGCGGTCGGCGTCTTCGAGATGATGAACTTCGCAAAAATCAGCGTAAATGTCTCGGGAAACATGACGCCCTACGTCGTCGCGGCGGGCTATTACCTGCTCGTGACGCTCCCGCTCATCCGCGCCATATCGGCCTTTGAACGCAAACTCGCCGCCTCCGATGGGCGCGAGGCCCCTTCCGAGGCGAAGAAAGACACAAAGGACGGGGACGACACCTCAGGCAAACCCGGCAAACCCGGCACGCGTCGCGTCGGCCTGTTCAAGACCATAGCCCCGCTCTCCGCGGTCGATGCCAAGCCCAACACCGGCATCACCCCCGAGCAGCATGAGAGCCGGTGAGAAAACATGACGGCGAAACTCGACAACAAACCCGTGGTCCGCATCGAGGAACTGCACAAGTCCTTCGGTTCTGTTGAGGTTCTCAAAGGCGTCAACATGGAGGTCAGCCGCGGCGAGGTCGTCGTAATTCTCGGCCCTTCCGGTTCGGGCAAATCGACGCTGCTGCGCTGCGTCAACATGCTCGAGAAGCCCACGGCAGGCCGTATATGGTTCGAGGACACCTGCATCACGGAGCCAAAAGTCGACATCAACAAGGTGCGCGAGAAGGTCGGCATGGTTTTCCAAAGTTTCAACCTTTTCCCGCACCTCACGGCAAAACGCAACGTCATGCTCGCCCAGCGCAAGGTTCTCAAGCGCTCGAAAGAGGAGGCGGAGCGCATCGCTCTTGAGCAGTTGGATAAGGTCGGGCTTGGTGACAGGGTTGACTATCTCCCGGCCCAACTCTCCGGTGGGCAGCAACAGCGGGTTGCCATCGCACGAGCGCTCGCGATGGACCCACATGTCATGCTGTTCGACGAGGCGACGAGCGCTCTCGACCCCGAGTTGGTTCGTGGCGTACTCGACGTCATGCGCGAACTTGCCCTCGGCGGCATGACCATGATAGTCGTCACCCACGAAATGGGCTTTGCTCGCGAGGTTGCCGACCGCGTTATCTTCATGGACGAAGGCATCATTGTCGAGCAGGGCACCCCCTCCGAGGTATTCGACAATCCGACCTCCCCCCGTACTCAAGACTTTCTCGGCCATATCGCCTAATCCCCACCTCCCCGCGCCCTCTCGGCTGCGGCGCCGGCACCCCACCCCGCAGCCTCGTCTCGCTCGCCCATAATCCCCACCCTAACCCCTCGTCGGCACTCCCGCGTCTCGCCCTGTCGTAAACGACATGGTAAAGTTGTGAGCCAGCAAAGCGAAAAACCGTTATTCTAGAAACGTACGGTAAATCTCGACACACAAAATAAAGGGAGTACTTCATGGAAATCATCGTAACGGGTCGTCGGATGACAATCAGTGAGCCACTGAGGGAATATGTTGAGGAGAAAATAGGAAATTCAGTCAAGGTATTCAATATCTCGCCCATGACGGCTGAGGTCGTATTGCGCAAGGAGCGAAACCCCGCAAATCCTCGCCCAGCGATTGCCGAAGTCACCATCAGGACAAAAGGACACATCATCCGCACCGAGGAGTCGGAGGAGGATATGTACGCCGCCATCGACGTCGCCGCGGCAAAGGTCGAGCGTCAACTGCGGAAGTACAAGACACGTGTTGTCGACCGTCGCCTCCGCGCCAAAAAACTCGGTGAGGTACTCGCTCCCGAAAATGAGGTGCCCGCGCCGACCGAGCATGAAGAATATTTGGAGGACCTCGACAAAGTTGTACGCGTAAAAGAACTCGAACTCGACGCGCTTACCGAGGAGGAGGCCCTTATCCAACTCGACTTGCTCGGACACGACTTCTATGTCTATCTCAACAGCGTCGATGGGCTCGTCAATGTGATGTATCGTCGCAAAGACGGCAGCTACGGCATCATCAAACCACGAATTGAGACACTGGACAAGTAGCCGCTCCTACCCCATAACAACAACGCCCCCGGCGCCCATAACAACAACGCTCCCCGCGTTGTTTCGAAAGTCGTCCCGTTACCCTCTTGTCACCCTCCTGTTTGATGTATTATTTGGATACACCGATATCTTCACAGGAAGGAGCAGGGAGAGATGTCAAAGTTGTTCAAGTTGCAGGAGTACGGGACAAATGTCCGAACGGAAGTCATCGCGGGATTGGTGACTTTCTTCACGATGGCCTACATCATCTTCGTGAATCAATCCATCCTCAGCCAAACGGGTATTCCCGTCGGGGCGGTCATCTTAGCGACCTGCATCGCGGCTGCCGTCGGAACCATCATGATGGCGCTCGCCAATGTTCCCTACGCCCAAGCGCCCGGCATGGGGCTAAACGCCTTCTTCACGTTCACCGTCTGCTTCGGGCTGGGATTTAGCTGGCAGCAGGCACTCGGTATGGTATTCATCTGTGGCATCATCAACTTCGTCATCACCGTCACGCGCGTGCGCAAGCACATCATCGCGTCGATTCCCCGCGTACTCCAGTGCGCCATCGGCGCCGGCATCGGCATCTTCATCGCCTACATCGGCATCAAGAACGCCGGCCTCCTGCAATTCACCAGCGACCCCGGCACCTATCAACTCTTAGGCGACGGCAACCCGACAACCACCACCATCGTGGCGGGCTCGGCCGCGGTACCCGCCATCGTCCCCATCAACACTCTCACCCTCGTGCTGGCTGTAGTCTCAATCCTCCTGATGGCGATTCTCGTGGCGCGCAAAGTCCCCGGCGCAATCCTCATCTCCATCATCGCCTCAACGATAATCGGCGCCATCTTCGGACAAGTCAACTTCGACTTCTCAAGCTACTTCGCGGGTCTAGGCGACTCGTTTGCGCAGCTTGGAACCGTGTTTGGGCAGGCCGTCATAACCATCCCCTCACTTTTCGAAGACCCCGCAACCATCATCTTGGTGCTGGTCACTATCTTCGCCTTCTCGCTGACCGACATCTTCGACACCATCGGCACCTTCGTCGGAACCGGCCGCAGCACGGGCATCTTCAGCGACGAAGAACTCGACAACATCGCTGCCACCAAGGGCTTCAAGACGCGCCTCGACAAAGCCCTGCTCGCCGACTCGCTCGCCACCTCCATCGGCGCCCTGCTCGGCACCTCCAACACCACAACCTACGTCGAATCCTCCGCCGGCATCGCGGCAGGCGGCCGCACCGGCCTCACGGCGCTGACCACCGCACTTTGCTTCTTGCTCTCCATCGTCTTCGCGCCCCTCGTGCAAGCCGTCCCCGGCTGGGCCACCGCGCCCGCGCTCATCATCGTCGGCGTCCTCATGGCCGTCCCGCTCAAAGACATCGACTGGCACAACTACACCGAGGCCATCCCGGCCTTCTTCGCCGCAACCATGATGGCCTTCTTCTACAGCATCTCAACCGGCATCGCCATCGGATTCCTGTTCTACTGCATCCTCAAACTGGTCTCCGGCAAGGCCCACGAAATTCATCCGGTCCTCATCATTGTCACCATGCTCTTTCTGTGCAACTTCATCATCACCGCGGTGATGTAGGGATAAATGGGGAGAAGGACGGCACGCAACGACTTCAACCCGCCCCTTCATGCCATGCCGCGGACGGCGAATAGCGCGTCCGCGGCCGGCAGGGGAGAGTCACCGTCTGGACGACACTCACGTGGCGAAGTATCATAGACATACATGGTAAGGATGGTGAGCGCTATGACCGCACAATGGCCAGCAACGTGGCCCGTAACATGGGGCGAAAACTGCACGGTAGAGTTGCCCTTGGTCACGGATTCTGAGGGCTTCGCGATATACGCGCTTGACCTCATGGGTCGCAATCGTCTCAACGGTCTTGCAGCGGGCTTTCTGCTCGATGGTCTGCGCGCGGCGGGAATCGCCGAGAGTTTCGACTTGGTCTTAACGGCCGAATCCAAGGCGATTGCGCTGGCGCAGGAACTGACAAACCGCCTCGGCAACAAAGACTATGTGGTATTACGCAAAAGCCGGAAACTCTACATGAAAAATCCGATGGCCGTAGGGGTGCAGTCCATCACGACCAAGGCCCCGCAGACCTTCTGGCTCGGCGAAGATCAGGCGGATTTGCTCAAAGGCAGACGCGTCTGCGTGGTGGATGACGTCGTATCCACCGGGGGAACCCTCGCGGCCATCTTCAACATGGCAGAAAAAGTGGGCTTCGAGATAAGCGCCATCGCCGCGGTTTTGACAGAAGCCGAGAAGCGCACCGCGTTTCGCGACGTCCCCATCGTCAGCCTCGCCCACATCCCCCTCCCCGCCACCACCCCTTACATCCCCACTCAGGACGGCATCTGACCACCTGTGCCTCTATAACGAGGCGCTCCGACCGAGCTTCTCCTCGCAATGTTTCGGGTGTTATGGAGGGAAATTTGCGCTTGCCAATCGGCGAGATAAAAAACATCGATACTTCCCTTGGCATGTTGTACAATCTTGGGCTTACAATCCGCTATACTAGATAGGTATGAAATAAGAGAGCGGATTCGTGGGTTGTTGATGGGGGACGAAACCAAAATGCGTCGCAACCTTAGCCCATGGTCCAGAAAGAGGTAGATTCATGGCTACGAGGAAACACGCGCTCCTTCTGTTTGCCAGACCGCCCATTCCGGGCATCGTAAAAACACGTCTGACGAAAGAAAAGGGTGGCCCTTTCTCGCGGGAGGAGGCTGCGGAAATATTTCGTCGCAGCATGTTCGATGTTGCCGAACTCTGCTGCCTTGCCCTGCACGAACTTGAGATGGAAAACATTCTCGAACGCTCGACCGATTCAACAGCCGACGAGTTGACGTATTCCTTCTTCATATCGACTACGCCTGCGGAGAATGTCGATGCTATGCGCCAGACTTTTGAGGAGATAGGCCAGTGGCCGCGTGAGTTCACTTATATCGTTGATGAGGGGACCAATTACGACGAGCATCTCGACAGCGCGTTTCGGCAGATATTCGATGAAGGCTTCGACAGCGTTCTCAGCGTTGGCGCCGACATCCCCCTGCTGCCGCGTGAGCATGTGGTAAACGGCATGCGCTGGCTGCAGTACTTCCTTTCGACGAGTGAGAAGGGCGGCATCGTCCAAGCCCCTTGCCAAGAGGTTGGCATCAGCGTCATCGGATGGACCCGCGATACCGAGATAGACCACCAAGGCGTCTACGATGACGTAAACGGACGTCCCGCTCTCGATGCCTATGTCGAGAAGGCGCAGGCAAACGAGATTCCTATGGCCTCGATGATGCCGGTTGCGGGCATCGACGACGTGAGCGACTTTGCCCACGCGACATCGCTCGCCCGTGCCGCGCAGTACAGCCGGCAGTTCCAGCCCGACCTCTACGTGCCTGAGCGCTTTCTTGCTTGGGTTGACTGGCGAGGCATCAGGGTGGGAACGCCGCCGAGCGAGGAGCAGACTTCCTAGGGGAGCCCCGCGCAAAACGAGAATCACAAAGCCGTATACGTATAACGAAGCCCTCGGAACAAGTCCGAGGGCTTCGTTGCGCTACGCGCGCACAGAGCGCGTGTGCGCGGCACACGCACGCACGCAGCCACGCACCCACGCACAGTGTTACGTCTACAGGAAGGGCAGGGGATTGACGGCCGTGCCGCCGATTTCAACTTGGAAGTGCAGATGCGCGCCGAATGAGTTTCCGGTGTTGCCCACGGCGGCAATCGTTTCGCCCGCGCTGACGGATTGTCCCGCGGTGACGTAGAGGGCGGAGGCGTGCATGTACTTTGTCACCAAGCCACTACCGTGCGATATGACTACCCAGTTGCCCGCCGAGGAGCTATAGCCCGAGATAATGACGGTTCCGGCGGCCACCGCGTAGATGGGCGTGCCCGTCGGTGCCCCGAGGTCAAGACCCATGTGGAAGGAATGGTCGAAGTCGCGATAGCCAAAGCCCGAGGTAAATACTCCTGAAGGGCAGGGATGTATAAATTTCGGCAAGGCGGCGATTTGCTCAGGGGTTAATGACCCGTTGGCAATGGCCGCGGCCGCAGCGGCAAGACGGGCAGCCTCCGCGGCTGCTTCCTCTTGGGCGAGCAGTTCGGCAGCCTCCTCGTTGAGGCGCACAATCTCCGCCTGCATCTCGGCGGATTTCTCCTCCATTTCGACCTTGAGGCTGGCAATCTCTGCCTTCTTCTCCGCTATGATACGCTCTTGCTCGTTATAAAGCTGACGGGCGCTCTCGGCCTCTTTGCGTATGTCCTTCGAGTTTTGCGTAAGCTGGGTATCGTGGACGTTCAGACGGTTAATCATGTCCCACGAACTGATGAACTCCGAAAAGGAACTCGCGCCAAACAGCACGTCAAGATAGGTGGGGGTTTTATTGCGGTAGGCTTCCACGGCACGTTCCGCGAGTTGCCTCTGCAACTCAGCGGTGCGCGCTATGGCGGCATCCTCCCGCTCCTTCGCGTCTTGCATCTTTAAGGAGGCGGCCTCTTGGGCGGCGGTTGCGTCATCGAGTTCGCGGTTTATCCGGCTGATTTCGGTCTGCAGGGCATCGAGTTGTCTGACCATTTCGTCTGCCTCAGCCTGCTTTTCCGCCGAAGTCACCGCGTAAGCGGTACGAGGCGCAAAGGGGAGGCCCGCAAGAAGCATGATAAGGATGAGCGCCATGCACATCCCTACTCGAACGGCCTGCATTATTCTTTTGTGGTGTCTCACGACTGTCTGCATATAATCTCCACGGCTGCGTTTATGCTACGTACTATCGGGTTAAACCAAACAGGTATCCAAATCCGTAAACTATTTTAACAAATCTTTCGGCAAAAGGCTATTTTTCTTATTTCTCGGTGTGAGTAACGAAGTTGCATAGTAACCGCTTCTTAATATCGTCCCTTTAAACAGACGAGCGAGCGGTTCTTTGATGGTTTAGAAGGAGCGGGAGTACCTACAACCTCCCTGATTTGATGATTGTATACCAAAACGGTGCCATCGTGTTGGACTTTTGCATGCAGCGGCCAGCTTTCCTTAAAAGCCCTTCATCTGGCCTTTGGCCAGATACTTTTTGAACTAAAGGCGGCTTCAGCTGCTGAAAAGCACGACCGGCGAAGCCGGACGGGCGACACTGTTTTGCTTAGTGGCGCAAGAGTGCCTGCATGGCAGGCGGCATCAGTGTCGTCAACACCACTGAGCCTTGTGGCGGCTCG
>JAIRTN010000169.1 GCA_031254905.1 Coriobacteriales bacterium | reverse complement strand
CTAGCATGATCGATTGTAGACATTTCGAATCATACCGATGGAGCGGGGCCATGTCTTTCTATCTAGACATATTCAGCTTTCAAAGTGCGCAAAAAATTTTACGTTACCGCCGGGAGCCGAGGGTTAAGCAAACGTGCCGGTGGCACGTTTGTACCGAGGTTGGGTGAAGCGCTTGCGCGAACCCCTGGGCAGGCCAGTGAATCGCGCCGTAGGCGCGACTTCGCAACCGCAAACAAACGCCGCTTTGCGGCGTAACGCAGTCACGAAAGGCGCTCGCGCCTTGCGTCTGCACTTTCGTGGTGGTCGCTTCGCGTCATACCCTTTTTGTCCTATAGTGCCGTTCGCCCGGACAGACGGGACTATGAAACCAGCATCTGAGGGAGTAATCTTTTAAGTGTCTGAAACGACGGTCGTTTTGTGTATGCTCGACGGCCTACAGACAAACCCTGCGGGTAATGTCCGATCAAACGACGGGGGCGACCATGACGTACTGGATGAATACCCAAGAAGCGAAAGCCAATTTCCTCCAACTCGTAAACGCCGCATCGGCTGGCGAGGAGGTCATCATCGAAAACGAAGGGATTCCGACCGTGCGCATCGTGCCTTATGCGACGCCCCAAAGCGCACCTGAGGATACGAGCACACCCGCCTACTCTCTCCAAGCTTCCTGATACTGAGAAACATCAATCGGATATGTTATGCCGCAAAGCGGCCCTTTTGTGTATGCGAGGTCGCGCTGTGCACGATTCACTGGATTCTCGCTGCGCCTCTACGGGGCTTGCAAGACAGGGGGACACACTTTACTCCCTGCGGGAATAACAGATATGTGTGCCCTTAGGCGTCTATCTCCATGTAGTGGTCGAATTCTTCGGTGACCTCTTGGGGAGGAGGTGCGGTGAGGAGGCTTACGACCACTATGGCGATGAACCCGACGATGAAGGCCGGTAGCAGCTCGTAGATGTTGAGGATGCCACCCAGCGAACCGCCGATCTCCACTCCCAATGGCCGCACGAGCTCATGCCAGACGAAGACCATCACGCCGCCGGAGACCATACCGGCAAAGGCGCCAGGCAGGTTTATGCGGCGCCAGAACAACGAGAGGAGCACCAACGGGCCGAAGGTGGCACCGAAGCCCGCCCAGGCATAGCTGACCACGCGGAAGATCGAAGAATTCTCGTCGGCGGCGACGATGATGCCGAAGATGAGGATGAGCGTCATCGTAATGCGAGCTGCCCACATGACCTGCTTGTCGGTCGCGTCTTTCTTAAACAGGCCTTTGAACAGGTTCTGTGCGATGGCGGAAGAGGCGATGAGCATGTAGGAGTCCGCCGAGCTCATGGTAGCGGCGAAGATGCCCGAGAGCATGATGCCCGCCAAAAACGCCGGGAGCAGGAATTTTGAGAGCTCGATGAAGACGCTCTCGGCGCTGCTTGCCGTCAGAAGCAAGTCAGGGAACAGGGCGCGCCCGATGAGACCGATGGCCACTGCGGCGGCAAGGGAGATGACGCACCAGACGGTGGCGATGCGGCGTGAGGTCTTAATCTCGCGGGACGAGCGAATCGCCATGAAGCGCAGGAGCACCTGCGGCATACCGAAGTAGCCGAGACCCCAGGCCAGCGTTGAGAGGATGACGATGAACCCGTAGCCTCCCGGTTCGCCCCATTGGGGTTGGCCAGCTGCGAGTTGCTGCACACCTTCCGCATTCACAAGAGGTGTCGCCGATTGCACCAGCGAGCCGAATCCGGGCACGTCCCGTATGAAGGCGGCGACGTTTTCGACCCCGCCGATGGAGACGATGCTGCCAGCGCATACGACGATAAGCGCGACTATCATGACCATCGCCTGGACGAAGTCACTCGCGCTCTCCGCGAGAAAGCCGCCAATGAGCGTATAGGCAAACACGAGCACCGCGCCGACGACCATCATGGCGAAATACGGCCAGCCGAACAGCGTATTGAGCAGCTTTCCGGCGGCCACGAAGCAACTGCCCACGTAAATCGCGAAGAACACGAGGATGAACAGGGCGGCGATGCTCATGAGAATGCGTTTGGTGTCGTGGAAGCGATTGGAGAAGAAGTCCGGCAGCGTGATGGCGTTGCCAGCAACCTGCGAATACTTGCGCAGACGCTTGGCGACGATGAGCCAGTTGAGATAGGTGCCGCAGGCCAGACCGATGGCCGTCCAAACTGCCTCGCTCGCGCCCGTGAAGTACGCGACGCCCGGCAGCCCCATGAGCAACCAGCCGCTCATATCGGAGGCTTCGGCGCTCATCGCAGCGACCCAGGGGCCGAGCTTGCGCCCGCCGAGGTAGAACTCCTCACTTGAAGACTGTGACCGCTTAGCGTAGAAGAAGCCTATGCCCAGAATAACCGCGATGTAAACGACCATCGCAACCAGAATAGGGATATCACCTGACCGCATGAGTCTCACTCCCCTCCAAATCTTCTTATTCCCTCCAGAAAGAAGATGATTATACGTCAATTTGAGTTACTATGGAATCGAAAGTGCCGGAATCCGAAAAATGGGGAGCAAACTATGCTGGCCACATTTCCAAACAAAGCAGCCTATTCAAGCCTTGACACGCCTCAACTGCGCGATGAACTGGAGATTCTTACCAAGCGTTACGAGAATTTTTGTCGGCAGAACCTCGCGCTCAACATGGCGCGCGGCAAGCCCGCCCCTGAGCAGCTTGACCTTTCAAACGCCCTGCTCGACCTTTTACCCTCCAGCACGCGACCGCTCGACAGCAACGGCAACGACACGCGCAACTATGGGGACCTGCTTGGCATCCCCGAGGTGCGCGAACTCATGGCGCAAATCCTCGATGTACCTGCGGCCGAGGTGCTCGTGAGCGGCAGCTCGTCGCTTACGTTGATGCACGACACCGTGGTGCGTTCGCTGTTGTACGGCGTGCGCGGCTATCAGCCGTGGAGCAGTTTTGGAACCGTGAAATTCCTCTGCCCCTCCCCCGGCTACGACCGCCATTTCGCGATAACGGAAAGCCTCGGCATTAGAAACATCGAGGTCCCAATGACGCCGGATGGCCCCGAGATGAGCATTGTGGAGCAGTATGTGCAGACCGACTCCTCCGTTAAAGGTATCTGGTGCGTGCCGAAGTACTCCAACCCTGAAGGTGTCACCTACTCCGATGAGGTTGTGCGGCGCTTCGCATCGCTCAGGCCGGCGGCGGGCGACTTTCGCATCTTTTGGGACAACGCCTACGCAGTGCATGACCTCATGGAGCCGGGTGACACGCTGCTCAGTCTACGCACAGCCTGCAAGGAGGAGGACAATCCGGACCTCTACTATATGTTCGCCTCAACCTCAAAGGTGACCTTTGCCAGCGGCGGAATCGCCGCACTCGCGACTTCGGCGGACAACCTCGAGGAGATTGCCAAGCGGCTCGCCCTTCAAAACATTGGGCCGGATAAGGTCAACCAACTGCGCCATGTGACTTTTTTGCGTGACCTCGACGGCGTAAGGGAGCACATGCGTAAACAGGCTGCCTTCATCGCGCCGCGGTTCACCGTGGTGCTTGATACGCTGGAGCGCGAACTCGGCGGGCTCGATATAGCACAGTGGACCCGCCCGCGCGGTGGCTATTTCATCTCCTTTGACGGGCTTTTTGGCACGGCCGCACGAACTGTTGAGCTTGCTTCGGCGGCGGGCGTGGTGCTGACCGGCGCGGGCGCGACCTTCCCCTACGGCGTCGATTACCGCGACGCGAACATCCGCCTGGCACCCACCTACCCCTCCCTGGAAGAACTCACCATCGCGAGCGA
>JAIRTN010000144.1 GCA_031254905.1 Coriobacteriales bacterium | reverse complement strand
GCCGTCCTGCTCCCGGCTTCCCCACCGTACTCAATAAAATCATTATAGCCCACAGTCTCCGCCTTGATGAAACCGCGCTCAAAATCGGTGTGGATAACGCCCGCCGCCTGCGGCGCCCTCGTGCCGATGGGGATGGTCCACGCCTTAACCTCCATCTCGCCCGCCGTAAAAAACGACTGCAGCCCCAGCAACTGATAGGCCGCCTTCACAAGCCGTTCAAGCCCCGACTCGCCAAGCCCCATCATCGCGAGGTACTCCGCCGCCTCCGCCTCGTCCATCTCGATAATCTCAGACTCAACCTTCGCGCTAATAGGAATCGGCACAACACCGTCTATCGGCGCGGGGCTCGCCGCGGCCTCCTCCTCATTGACGTTCGCCACGTACAGCAAAGGCTTCATCGTAAGAAGATGCAAATCGCGCAACTGCCTGCGCTCCTCATCCGTCGCCTCAAAGCTGAGCGCGCGGTTGCCCTCGTTCATCCACACCTCAAGGCGCTTGACCAACTCAACCTTAGCCGCAAGCGCCGCGTCGCGCCGGGCCTCCTTCTCCATGCGCGGCAGCGCCCGTTCAATCGTGCCGAGGTCGGCAAGCACCAGCTCGGTCTTAATCGTTTCGCTGTCGCGCCCGGGGTCGGGCCCGCCCTCAACATGCACCACGTCGCCGTCAGAAAAATACCGCACAACCTCCACAATGGCATCTGTCTCACGAATATTCGCAAGAAACTGGTTGCCCAGCCCCTCACCCTCGCTGGCACCCTTAACCAGCCCCGCGATGTCAACAAACTCCACGGTAGCAGGCACAATCCGCCCCGGACGCACAATGTCCGCCAGCTTCCGCAGCCGCCCGTCCGGCACCTCCACAACGCCCACATTAGGCTCAATAGTCGCAAACGGGTAATTCGCCGCCAGCCCGCCCTTCCGGGTAAGCGCGGTAAACAAAGTGGACTTGCCCACGTTGGGCAACCCAACAATACCAATAGAAAGTGCCATGTTCCGTCCTCGAAGTCGAAGTACACTCGTCGCAAGCACGCCGCCCTACACAACATGCAAAAAGACAGTGTAACAAATAATGGGGATAAGAACGCCCCTATCCCCCCTTACCTCCATCCCTGTCAACAGTGCGTGCCGCTGCTTTATTGCTCTTTGGGGGGAGAGGGAGGTTGTGAGGCGAGGAGTGGTTTGGGCATGAAAAGTGAAATGAGGAGACTTATGACGAGAAGGATGGCGAACGCGGCGAAGACCACGTGGATTGAGTTGGCCAGTACGGCGACAATCTGCTCCCATGTCACTCCCGCTTGGTAGGAGGCGAGGTTGTAGAGGTTACTGAGGTCGTACTCGACGATTCCTCCCGCACTGAAGCCCCGGATTATGCTCGTATTGAAAACCGCGCCGAATACGCTGATACCGATGGTCTGACCGAGGTTGCGCACCAAGGAGTTGACGGCAACCGCCGCGCCGCGCTTCTCAAAACCTACCGATTCTTGAATAATCATCATCAGCGTCGTCATGACGGCGCCGAAGCCTATCCCGAGGAAGAACACCACAACGATGATGAGGACGACGGGGCTGAGCTGCGTAAAAAAGAGGAAGGGCAGTATGCCCAGCAGCGCGAGAATTACGCCGATGATGCTCACGGGTTTGCCGCCGACACGCGCAATGAGCCTCCCGAGGGGAATCGACACCAGCATCCACGAGATTGACATAGGCAGAAGCACAAGCCCCGCGACGAGAGGGGCGAGGCCCTTGACGTTTTGCAGATAGATGGGGATGTAAACATCCACGCCGATGAGCGCCGCCGTAAAAAACATCGAAACAACGTTGATGAAGATGCTCGACTTTGTGAGTACGTCGAGGGGAACCAGCGGCTCGGGCGAGCGCTTTTCAATCCGGAAGAATATCAAAAGCAGCAACACGGTGGCGCCAAGGAGGATGCCGTTGCGCACGGTTAGCAAAGTCCCGCTCTCATCCCCAAATAAAAAGATGCTGAGAAAGGCGAACATGGCAGCGCTCAGGACGAGAATGCCCGGATAATCGATGTGATGCTTGGTGCGTTTGGCGCTCTCGTGAAGGCTTGTTCGCAGGATGATGAGGGTAAGCGCGCCGAAGGGAATGTTGATGAAGAATATCCAGTGCCAAGATAGGATGTCGATGAGTACCCCGCCGATGAACGGCCCGAAAAGGCCCGCTATTCCCCAGACCATGCTCAGTGAGCCTTGGACTTTGCCGCGCTCCGTGAGCGGAAAGACGTCGCCGACGATAATCATTGGCACCGTATAGATGGCCGCGGCGCCGACGCCTTGCAGCGCGCGGAAGGCGATGAGCAGGGCCATGTTCTGCGCGAGGCCGCAGAGGGCGCTGCCCAGCAGGAAGATGACTATGCCCACCATGAGCGTCCGTTTGCGCCCGTAGAGGTCGCTGAGTTTGCCGTAGACGGGCGAGACAATGGCGCTTGTGAGCAAGTAGACGGAAAACACGTGGCTGATGAGGTCGAAGCCCTCTAGGTCGCCGACGATGGTGGGAATCGCGAGCGTTACGATGGTGCCCTCGACGGCCGCGAGGAACATCGCCAGAGACAGGGCTACGATGAGTTTGTTTTTATTTGCGGCGGACAGAGGATGCGATTGTGTAGAAGTCATGAGGCTACTCGCCACTACCCTTCCGAGCATAGGCAAGCCAGTATGACGCTCCCACCAAGACGGCGCCGCCGACGATGTTACCGAGGGTGACGGCGGAAAGATTACTGAAGATGGAACCGAGGCTCAGCGCGCCGACCTCCGCGATACCGGCGAGTTTGAGCACAAAGGCCATGGGCAAAAAGAACATATTGGCGACACAGTGTTCGTATCCGCAGGCAACGAAGGCCGTGATGGGCAAGAGGATGGCAAAAAACTTGTCGGTGACGGAGCGAGCCGCAAAGGAGGCCCAGACGGCAAGGCAGACCAGCAGGTTGCACATGATGCCCTTAAAAAAGAGCACCACCCAACCCTGAGATGCTTTGGAGACAGCCACGGCAACCATGGCGTCGCCCACGGCACCGCCGTTGAGCGCCCAATACTGGGCAAAAAAGAGGAGAACCACCAAGAGCAGCGAGCCCAAAATGTTGCCCAGATAGACGATGCCCCAGTTGCGAAGCAGCTTGGTCCACGAGAATTTCTTGGAGAGGGCACCAGCGACCATCAGGCAGTTGCCAGTAAAAAGCTCCGCCCCGCAGACAACAATCAGGAACAGTCCCAAGCAAAACGCAAGACCGCCCAGAAGCTGGGTTGCCACAAAAGGCATGGAGGCGTCGGAGCGGACGAGCAGCATGAACATCCCGCCCATGCCGACAAAAAGCCCGGCAAGTATGGCCAGCAACAGGGTCTTGGCAAAAGGCATGGTGGCCTTGCCCGCGCCAACGTCTTCCGCCTTGGCCTCAATCTCAGACGGAGCCAGCGCGTCTACGCGCGGCGCCACGGTGTCCTTGTCGTTCAACTCGTTAACTCCTTCTGACGGGTTGCGCCGCCTTTTTGGCATCCTTCTGGCACCCCTCTGACGGGTTGCGCCACCTTTGCACCGCCTCCCCGCCGCCTTTTTGGCGGTTCCCGCCACTCTCGAGAACCCACCCCGGGGCCTCAGAAAGCGGGCGTACTTCTGTTCTCCCCTATCTTACAGGGAGCGCGGCGGCTTGTCGCGCGGCAGCCTCCACAACGTGCTTAACTAACACGCTTGTGGTCACGGTTCCCACGCCGCCGGGAACAGGGGTCAGGGCGGCTACGAGTTGAGAAGCCGCGGCAAAATCCACGTCGCCCACCAAGGCACCGTCCTCACTCACGTTGATGCCCACGTCTATCACCGTCTGGCCTTGCCTCAGGTAGCGCTCGGTGAGCATGTTCGCCCGCCCCACAGCCGCGATAACGATGTCGGCCGCAGCCACCACCTCCGCCAGTTCGCGCGTGCGGGAATGGGCGATGGTCACGGTGGCGTTGCGCCCAAGCAGCATCATGGCAACCGGCTTACCGATGACCAAGCTACGCCCCACAACCACCACCTTCTTGCCCCCAATGTCGATGCCAAAGTGGTCGAGTATCTCTACGCAGGCAACCGCCGTACACGGGGCAAAG
The DNA here is from genome assembly GCA_031254905.1 of Coriobacteriales bacterium. Next base: position 3,447 of record JAIRTN010000144.1, on the reverse strand, counting down.
CCCAAAGGCACGTCGGTAAAAACACCTGCCAGCGACAAATCGGTAATGCCATCGATGTCCTTGGCGGGCACGAGGGCATTGCGCACCACGTCCTCATCGACGTGCGCGGGCAAGGGGCGAAACACCAGCACCCCATGAACGGCGTCGTCGGCGTTAAGCGCCTCTATCTGGGCAACAAGAGCCTCGGTACTTACCTCTTGCACTAGTACAATAGAACGCACCTCAACGCCTAAGCTAGTAGCACGCTTGCTGGCACCACGCTCGTAGGAAACATCATCGGCACGCTCCCCAACGCGCACAATGGCCAACGTGGGCACAATATCTCGGACCCTCAACTCCTCAACCCCGGCGGCAACACGCTCATTGAGCGCCTTGACGACCTCGGCACCCCTCAGTATCTCCGTCATTTCCTCAGCCTTTCCGCAACATCGGCAAAAATCGCGTCCGCCTTGAGGGTGTACCTATCCAGCATATCCTCCGCCAGAGCATTCATCTCGTCGGCATAAACCCTGTCCGTCATGGACATGGTGTTGATAAACACGTTGAGGCTCGCGGCCTCCAGCGCCGCTTTGCAGATGGCCACGCCGCAGCCAACATCGGAGAGGGCAATGGCCGTGCCCTTGGCCGCAAACTCGGCGTGTAACTCGATGGCCTTGGTACAAAACTCCATAATGTGGAGAGGGACGGCGACACACTGACGCAGGCAGTCTTCCATAACCATACGCTTTTTGGCCGCCTCCTCCTCGGTAGCCTTAGGCATTCCGTATGCGCGTGCCAAGGGCTCAAAGACTTCGGCGTCTTTGGCAACGAGGGCTAAGAGTTCGGATTGCAATTCGTCGGCCTTAGCTTTGAGGGCGATGATGTCGTCTTGGACATCGGCGTATTTCGCCTTGCCCACGGTAAGCGAGCCCACCATATTGCCGAGGGCCACGCCGATGGCGCCGACCAATGCCGCCGCCCCGCCCCCACCGGGGGCAGGGGCAGATGAGGCAAGCACCTCGACGAACTCCGTACAACTCAAATCGATGCTTTGTGTGGTTTGTCCCACGAGTACCTTCCTTCCCTCCTACGCCCCTCTTGCAATCGGCACGTTACGGGGTTAGAACAAGCCGGAAATCCTGCCGTTTTCATCCACATCAATTTTTTCCGCGGCGGGAACCTTGGGCAGGCCAGGCATGGTCATGATGTCGCCGGTCAGCGCCACGATGAAGCCGGCTCCGGCCGAGACTTTGAGGTTGCGCACGGTTACGCGGAAGTCGCGGGGGGCACCGAGCAGCGCGGGATTGTCGGAGAAGGAGTACTGGGTTTTGGCCATACAGATGGGCAGGTTGCCGAAGCCTAGTTCGGTGAGTTGCCTTGCCTGAGCGGCCGCTTGAGCGGTCAAATCCACGCCGTCCGCGCGGTAGATTCGCGTTGCGATGGCGTTGAGCTTGTCTTCGATGGAGGCGTTGAGGTCGTAGGAGAAGGAGAAGTCGTTTTGCTGCTCGCAGACGCGCACGACCTCCTCGGCAAGCGCGATGGCGCCTTCGCCGCCGCGGGCCCAGTGCTCGGACAGCACAGCGTTGACGCCAAGGGCGCGGCATTTTTCCTCAACGAGGGCAAGCTCGGCGGCCGTGTCGGTGGGAAAGGCGTTGATGGCAACGACGGCCGGCAGTTTGAATACTGAGGTGATGTTCTCGACGTGTTGGAGCAAATTGGGTAGGCCGGCCTCCAGTGCCGCCAAGTCCTCCTCACCAAGTTTATCTTTGCTCTTACCACCGTGCATTTTGAGGGCGCGCACCGTGGCCACGAGGACTACTGCCGCGGGGTTGAGGCCCGCGACACGACTTTTGATGTCCAAGAATTTTTCGGCACCCAAGTCGGCACCGAAGCCAGCCTCGGTGATGGCGTAGTCGCCGAAGCGCAGAGCCATGCGCGTTGCGATGATAGAGTTGCAGCCGTGGGCGATGTTGGCGAAGGGGCCGCCGTGGATGAAGGCGGGCGTGCCCTCGAGCGTTTGAACGAGGTTGGGCTTGAGGGCGTCTTTGAGCAGGGCGGTCATGGCGCCTTGGGCCTTGAGGTCGCCGGCTGTTACCGGCTTGCCCTCGCGATTGTAGGCCACGATGATGCGGGCGAGGCGCGCCTTGAGGTCGGTGATGGAGGTGGCGAGGCAGAACACGGCCATGACCTCAGAGGCAACCGTGATGTCGAAGCCGTCCTCGCGCGGCACGCCTTGGGCCTTGCCGCCGAGACCGTCGACGATGTTGCGCAGTTGGCGGTCGTTCATGTCTACGGCGCGGCGCCACGTGATGGATTTGGTGTCGATGTTGAGCGCGTTGCCCTGTTGGATGTGGTTGTCGAGCATGGCGGCCAAGAGGTTGTTGGCCGCTCCGATGGCGTGAAAGTCGCCTGTGAAGTGCAGGTTTATGTCCTCCATGGGGACCACCTGTGCGTAGCCACCGCCGGCCGCGCCGCCCTTGATGCCGAAGACCGGGCCGAGGGATGGCTCGCGCAAGGCCACCATGACTCGCTTGCCGATTTTGGACAGGCCGTCCGCCAGACCCACCGTTGTGGTGGTTTTGCCCTCGCCGGCCGGCGTAGGGGTTATGGCCGTGACCAACACCAGATGCCCGTTTGCGATTGGCTCGTCCTTGAGGACCTTGTAGTCGATTTTGGCCTTGTAGTTGCCGTAGAACTCTACTGCCGCGGGGTCGATGCCGACCTTCTCGGCGATGGCGCTGATGTGTTCCGGCACAGCCTCTTGGGCTATCTCGATGTCAGACTTGTACTCCATCATGGCACTCCTTGTCTTTTGGGGCTTTGGGCCTATGATAGCACGGCCCTCACCTGCCTGCATGGGTAGGTTTAAGAATGGCATGCCGACGGGCATTTTGCTGATTTTATTGCTGGCTTTACCGGTGCATTTGTGGATAGTTTGACGGATTGCTTTACCCCATATTTTGTGCTTGCACCCGGCACAGAGGGGGTGTGGCGGGTTGAGGCCTCGTGGGTGCGGTGGGCTGGGTGAGAGGGGGTTTGCGTGGGGGTGGGGGAACTGCTATTCTTGGCTACTTATGGAAGTACCGGATAAGGGAAAGAGGAAGACTGATGAGCAATGGGATGGCCGCAATGAGGAAGCATATTGTTCGCGTGATGGCGTTTTTGCTGGCAGCGTTTTTGCTGCTGGGCGTGGGGGCTCTCGCCGCCTGCAGCAACGCCGGCGAAAATGAGGGTGGGCAAGGGGCACAGAGCGATGCCGTACTCTACAAGGTGACGGTAATCGTCGATATAAACGCCGCCATTGAGGAAGACGACGCCACAGCCTTGGAGCTCAAGGAGAGCATGGGAGCCAGCAAGAGTTTTGAGGTGGACGTCCCCGCGGATTCAACCGTGCTTGAAGCCCTGCGCGCCACAAAATTGCCGATTGTCACCGAGAAGGCCTCCTTCGGTGAGTATGTTATTTCCATC
>JAIRTN010000053.1 GCA_031254905.1 Coriobacteriales bacterium | reverse complement strand
CATGCCCATACGCATCCCGGACGACTGGCCTTCGCCAACAGCGCAGGGGAACAAATCACCTATGGAGAACTTTGGAACGCCTCTGAGTTATTGGCACAGCGACTGCTGGATGACGAGGCTGCCGGACTTCTTGAGTCCCGCTCCCCCATCGCCGTACTGGGACACAAGCAACCTTTGATGCTGGCCTGCTTCTTGGCCTGCGCAAAATCCGGCCACCCTTATGTTCCGCTGGATGCCTCGCTACCCACCGCGCGCCGCGATGCCATCATCGCCCGCATCAAGGCCGGCCCCTCCGCCATCCTCGACGCGAGCGACCCCGCCACCTTAGCGTCCTGCGACGCTCTGCCCACAAACGATTCGCTTATGCTGGCCCTTTGCCCCCGTAGCCGCTGGATAACAGACGACGACCTCTACTATATTCTCTTTACGTCGGGCTCAACCGGCCAACCTAAGGGCGTGCGAATCACAGCCGGCTGCCACGACAGCTTCCTCCCGTGGGCGCTCTCCCTTTTGGGCCCGGAGGACGCGCGGGCCACCTCAAAGCCGAAGGTCTATCTCAATCAGGCGCCCTTCTCCTTCGACCTCTCGGTTTTTGAACTCTCGATGGCGCTGGCCTCCGGCTCCACCATCTACGCGCTTACCCACGAAACACAGTCCTCATTTGCCCAGATGCAGGCGGCACTAAACGCGGCACAAATCGACGTTTGGGTTTCGACGCCCTCGTTTGCGGAACTCTGCCTCAAAGACCGCGCCTTTGGTTGCACCGGCGTGGGCAATGTCGAAACCTTCTTGTTTTGCGGAGAGGTACTGCTGCCCGAAACCGCCGCGGAACTCTACCGGAGGTTTCCCGGCACGAGGGTAGTCAACACCTTTGGACCAACCGAGGCTACGGTCGCAGTAACCAGCGTGCTGATAAAAGATGAACACCTTGCCTCCGACCTCCCCCTGCCCGTTGGCATGCCCTCTGCCCACACGCACATTCGGATTGTCGACGAACACGAAAACAGCCTGCCGCCACAGCGCATAGGCGAGATTGTCATTGCCGGCCCAAGCGTCGCTGACGGATACTTCGACCAGCCCGAACTCACCGCGGAGCGCTTCGGCACCGACGCCTTTGGGCGCAGCTATCGCACCGGCGATGCCGGCTATCTCGATGAGAACGGCATGCTTCACTACCGAGGCAGGATGGATTTTCAAATCAAACTCAACGGCTACCGCATCGAATTGGGCGACATCGAGGCTCAATTGAGATGCCTGCCGAGCGTGAGCAATGCCGTCGTTTTGCCGCATTATCAAGGCGACAAGGTAAATCATCTGGTCGCCTGCGTAGTCGAGGCGCCCTCTGCCAGCCAAGAGGAATCGGAACTCAAACGCGGCATCGCCCTCAAAGAGCAGTTGGCCGAGGAACTGCCCGCCTATATGATTCCCCGGATATTCAGGTTTTGGAAGTCCTTCCCCCTCACCGCAAACGGCAAGGTTGACCGCGCGGCCCTATCCGAGGCTCTCAACATCCAAACTACCCCGGCCACCCTCGCCGAGCCGCCCGCAGAAACATCCTGAGGCAGCCGATGGATTTCTACGCACAACCGGCCTTCTTCGTCCTTCTGGCAATCGCCATAATCCCGGCGGCAATTCTCGGCGCCACCGAACGACGCATCAAGCCCTACGGCCTCGCGGTTTCAATCGTCTTCATTGTGCTGCTGTTCTCCCGCAACCTGCCGGGTTTGGCGGCCCTGCTCATCAGTCTGAGCATCGCCACCGCCGCCACATTCTCCTACCAACGGCTACTCCGCCACCGCGAGCACACGGCCGAGCCAAAGAAAAAGGGCAGCGCTCCCCCGCCGGCGTGGCCCTTCCTCTTGGCGATTATCGCTCCTCTGGTGTGTTACAAGATTGGAGCGGTTTTTAATAGGGATATACTCGGGTTTATCGGCATATCATATATCACTTTTAAGATGGTGCAGGTGCTGCTCGAACTACGTGACGGCGTTATCCCGAAGATACATCTGAGCGATTACCTCTACTTTTTGCTGTTCTTCCCGCCGTTTACCTCAGGCCCCATCGACCGCTCGCGCCGGTTTGGCAGCGACGCTGATGCCGTGCCGTCCTCATCCCAATACCTCGATTTATTAGGGAAAGGGCTGCTGCTGATTTTGGTGGGCGTTTTGTACAAGGTGGTGATTTCCGCCCTGATTTTTGACTTCTATTCTTGGATGCCGACGCGCTCGACGACGCCTTTGCTTGACGCTGCCATCGCGTTTAAGAATATGTACGCTTATGGGTTGTACCTGTTTTTTGATTTTGCCGGCTACTCGCTGATGGCCATGGGCGCCGGGTACTGTTTTGGGATTAGGGTGCCGCGCAATTTTCGCGCGCCGTTTGCCGCCGTGGATATTAAGGATTTTTGGAACCGGTGGCATATTACGTTGTCGACGTGGCTACGCGATTTTGTGTTTATGCGTTTTACGCGGCTTGCGATTAAGCGGCGCTGGTTTAGTTCGCGCGTGACACCGGCTTGCATGGGGTACCTGCTGAATATGGCGCTGATGGGGGCATGGCATGGGCTAACGCCGAGCTATCTGACCTACGGTTTTTATCATGGTATACTATTGGCGATTACGGAGGTTTACCAGAGAAAATCCGCGTTTCATAAGCGTCATCGAGACAAAGGTTGGTACCGGCTCGCTTCGTGGGCGATAACTATTAACGCGGTGTTTTTTGGGTTTGCTATTTTCTCCGGCCAAGTTTTGGGCTGGTTGAGTTAAGTTTAAGTGGGTTGGCAGGGCTGGCCGGGCAGCCAGCGTGGCCGGCTAGCTGGGTTGGCCCGGGTTTGGTTAAGTTTAAGTGGCCGCAGAAGCGGTCGTTACTGCTCTTGGAGGATTTCATGGATGGTTTAGAAGTCGCGCGCACGGTCATCGAGGTGCTGATTGACATCACCGATGAGCCGGCGATAGCCGATGAGCGCGAACTCGACCTTTTTGCGGCTGGGCTGCTCGACTCCCTTGGAGCCATTGAGTTGTTGGTTGCCATTGAGGACGCATTTGACGTGCAGATTGCGCCTACGGCTGTGGAGCGCGAGGATATGAATACCGTCAATAAGATTGTCGCGCTGGTTGAATCGCTGGTTGCGTGAGGTTGCTCGCATGAGGTTATTGCCCGCACAAGGTTGCTCGCATGAGGAGGACGCTCGCATGAGGACACCACTAGTATGAGGACGCCACTAGTATGAGGACGCCGCTCTCATGAAACTCATCGCCGCCATCCTGAGCGCCTTCATCCTTGCGGGAGCGGGTTTGCTCGTATACGCCAACTCCCTGCCAGCCAAAGACGCCGTTGTGCCGGGAATGTCCTACGACGTGTTGCCGCAGCAGGAAAAGATGCTCAGCGCGGACTTCCTCTCCGCCGCGCTCACGCCCGAATCGCTGCTGGTCTTGGGCTCATCGGAGTTAACCGCAAACGCCTTCGTCATGGCCGAGCATCCCACGGTGTTCTTCCGCCAGCACAACATCGGCTACTCGCCCATGCTGGTGGGAAGCGCGCATACGCAGTCCCTGCAGCTCGCGCTTTACGCCGGGGCGCTGGAGCCCTCGCTGGAGAGCCGAAAGGTCGTGCTGATTGTCTCTCCACAATGGTTCGCCACCCCCGACATCAATCCGCAGGCCTTCCGCTCGCGCTTCTCCCCAGAGGTCTATCACAGATTTTTGGAGAACCCGGCGCTGAGCGACGAACTCCGCGAGAGGGTGCGCCAGCGCTTGGAGGAACTCGCGATTGACCAAGCGGTTTTAGGGGCGGCTTCTCCGCAAACACCCATCGATTGGATTAACGGATTTTGCCTGTCCGCCATTGAGGATTTGCGCCTGCGCCAGCAACTGGAGGGCGTGCTGCAGTCCGGCTATGAGCCCTCCGCCAAAACCATGGCGCTTGAGCAGCCCGATTGGGCCACCTACTACGAGCAGGCATCGAGCACCGGGGCTGCCGCATGCGACAACAACGACTTCGGCATCGACGCAAACTACTACAACACCTATATTGGCTCGAACCCCGCGCAGTTCATCGGCACCGACGCAGATGTCTCCTTCCTTAACTCCCGGGAGTACGATGACCTCGCGTTGTTCCTCGACGTCTGCCAAGAAACCGGGCTTGAGGTCCTCGTGGCAATGGTGCCAGTCAATGGCGCGTGGTACGACTACACGGGGATGCCGGCAACGATGCGCGCCGAGTACTACGCCAAAATCCGCGCACTTTGCGCAGAGTACTCCGCCCAAGTCGCCGACTTCTCCGCCGGCGAATACGAGCGCTACTTCCTCAGCGACGTCATGCACCTTGGCTGGCGCGGCTGGCTCCATCTGGAGGAGGCGATGTATGACTTCTCCCGCTCCTAAAACTCACGACGCTTCAAAGCCCCATAGTATGAATAGGGATAATGACGGCACCGCCGGCAGGCTCAGCGTCCCGGTTCTAATCGATGCGGTAAAGTGCTTCGTCCTCGCGCGCCCTTGGCTGCTGGCGCTGCTGGGCGGTCTTGCGGCAGGGGCCATCCTCTTGGTGTTGGGATGGTTTTTCCTGCTCTCACCCTACAGCGGCCCAGCCGACTTCGTTTACAACCAGTTCTAAGAAAGCGCATAGCCCTTTCAGCGCCTCCCTGAGCATGCGGCCGCTGCGACCGTTGTAGCCGTTACGGCCGCTGTAGCCGCTGTGGCTGTTACTGCTGTTGTAGCCTTGCTGTGGTTCGACAGAAAGCGGTTGCTTGCCGTATCATTGAAGGATGTCAATTTTTAAGCGCCTCGCGCGCCTTCATCGTCTTGCGCTGTTGATTCCCCTCCTCGTTTGCGTATCGCTCACACAGGTGATGGGGACAATACCGGCATTTGCGACTGATTCAACTACCCTCAACCAAGAGCAGAGCCAAGAAGGGCAACCCCCAGAATCTCAAGAAGAAGCTCAGGTGCCCCCAAACAGCCCAACAATCGAACTCGTCAAACCGCTTTCGCCGGAGGCAATAACAGGGTCAACAGCACCCTTCGTCTTCCTCTACGCCCCCAGCCTCACTTGGAACGCCCTCGACACAACAAGCGCAGGCCCCCTCACCCGCCTGCTCGATGCCTCCGCCATCGGCAACCTCAGCGCGCCACGCGACTGGGGAATCTCATCGCTGTTGCAGGATTCCCGGGTTGGTATCTACACGCTCTCGGCGCCAACGGGCTTCTCCGCTGCCGCCGCGACCATCAACAACTTCATCGAGCGCGAACTTCCCGCAAACGCCCTCCTCATCATTGTCTCCGCGCCCCTCTTTGATGGTGGCACCGCCTCGCGCGACTTCACGCCAGTCATCATGCACGGGGCGGGGCTCTTTGGCTACCTCACCTCCGATTCCACCCATCGCTCCGGTCTTATCACCGCATGGGATCTTACGCTGTTGATGAACAACCTCAACGAGCCCGTCGATTCTCCCGTCTATTCCGTGGCAACCGTCAAAGGCACCGAGGCGGCCCCAAGCGCAGCGACCGCCGACAACGCCAGCCCCAACGCCGGAAGCGCCAGCAACGCCTCAGTCTCAACCACCGATTCCACCTCCCGCGTCGAGCGCATGCGTCACGAAACAACCACACTCAATAGCATGCTAGCAACAAAGGCACCGGTCGACTTCGCCTTCCTGATGCTCGTCTTTATCACATTCGCGCTCTCCATCCTCCTCCTCGTCCTTGGGCGAGGCGGCATACCCGGTTCGCGGGGCGCCCTTATCCCTGCCGTCCGCATTCTTTGGCTTATCGTGCTCGCCTTCCCCCCCGCGACCTTCCTGATGTTCTGCCTGTTGCCCGCCCAACCAAGCGCAACCAGCCTCGTAATCGCCATCGTCGCGTGGGTGGCGGTTATTTCCTTTGGGGCGCTGCTCATCGGCTGGCGCACTAAATGGGTCAACTCTCTCATCGCCCTCTACGCGCTCGCAATCATTGTCATCGTCGTCGGACAAATCTTCGGGGGGCCCCTCAATTCGCCGGGCTACCTCACCTACGACATCACCGAGGGCTCGCGCTACTACGGCATGGGCAACGAGCAGGGCGCGCTGTATTTTGGCGCGTGGATTACCCTCTCCGGCCTCGTCATCAACCGCTATCCTAACGCGCGCGGCATCCCCGCCTTCAAAAAATGGGGCTACCCGCTCGGCTCGCTCATACTCATCTTCATCGCAACATGCCCTTGGCTCGGCGCAAGTTTCGGCCCGCTCGTCTGGGGCTTCCTCGGTTGCTTTTTTAGCTGGTGGCTCTTTAACGGGCGGCGCGTGCGCCCATGGTTGGTGGCGCTCATGCTGCTTGCCGCCTTCGGGCTGGCGCTCGGCGTCCTCTTTGTCGACGTCACGCTCAACCCAGCCTCGCACATGAACCAAGTCATCCCCTCAATGCAAGAGGGCTTCGTCACCCTCGTCACGCAAATCGCCATGAGCGTCTGGACCTACTCCCTCGAACTCATCCGCGACTACGTTCCCGCCGTCGTCATCATCTTCCTGTTTTTCATCCTCATCCTTCTCGTCGTGCTGCGCGTGCTGCAACCGGGCACCTACCGCGAATTCTGGCAGCGCAACTCCGCCTTCCGCGCCACCTACTCCGTCTGCTTCGTGCTCGCCGCCATCACCTTTGTGCTGGAAGACTCGGGGGTTTTCACGCCGGCCGTCCTGCTCATCTACCCGGTCGCCTGCTTCGTGTGGCTCATCTGCGACCTGCACAGTTGGCACCTGCGAATCCTCGCGCACGACAGCACGGAGGCCCCCATCACGCTGCGCGAACTGCAACAACGCGCGCTTGGCCTCTTTGCCCGCGACGGCGAAGCAGCGCCCCACAGCCCTCTCGCTCGCAAAACCAAACACGTTAACCGCAGCTTCGCGCGGGCGCACGCGCGCGAGCCCGAGGAGGTCAAGGCCTCCGTCGGCCGCTCAACCGCCACCATGTCCGCCGCAACCCTGCTCTCCCGCGCCACGGGCTTCGTCAAAACTTGGGCGATGGCCTTTGCGCTCGGCAACACGATACTCACCTCCGCCTACACCATTGCAAACAACCTCCCCAACATGCTCTTTGAGTTGTTCGCCGGCGGCGTACTCACAACGGCCTTCCTCCCCATCTACCTCGCACAACTCGAGAAGCATGGCCGCAAGAACGCGGCCTCCTACGCCTCAAACCTCCTGAGCATCGGAGCCATCGTCCTCGGGGCAATCGCCCTGCTCGCAACGATATTCGCGCCGCAGGTCGTCTTCACGCAGTCCTTCCTCAAGTCGGACGATTTCGATGCCCAAAGCGCCATATTCTTCTTCCGCTTCTTTGCCATCCAAGTGCTTTTCTACGGCGTCGGCGCCATCATCAACGGCCTGCTCAACGCGCACCGGAACTTCCTCTGGCCCGCACTCGGACCGGTGTTCAATAACATCGTCGTCATTATCACGTTCTTCGGATACCCCTTCATACGCAACTTCAGCGAGGTCGGTGCAATGGCGTGGCTCGCCATCGGGACAACCCTCGGCGTCGTGGCGCTGTTCGTCGTCCAAATCCCCGCGCTCGCAAAACTCAAAATCCCCCTGCGCTTCCACGTCAACTTCAAAGACCCCGCCCTCAAAGACACGCTCAAGATGGCGCTCCCCGC
>JAIRTN010000074.1 GCA_031254905.1 Coriobacteriales bacterium | reverse complement strand
TCTTTAACCCCTTCCCCGGTCTTGCCCGATGCCGTCAAAGCATCATCGGCAGGCAGCGCTAAACCCTCCTCGATTTCATGACGCACACGCTCGACGTCGGCGGCAGGAAGGTCGATTTTATTGATGAGGGGGATTATTTCCAAGTTGGCATTCATCGCCATCAGCGCATTTGCGACCGTCTGCGCCTCAACACCCTGAGTCGAATCGACCACAAGCACGGCGCCTTCGCAGGCCGCAAGCGAGCGCGAAACCTCATAGGTAAAATCCACGTGCCCCGGTGTGTCGATGAGGTTGAACTGGTAGGTTTGCCCATCGTCGGCATCGTACATGATACGAACCGCCTGAGACTTGATGGTGATGCCACGCTCCCGCTCAATGTCCATGGAGTCAAGCACCTGTTCAACCATGTCGCGGTCGGCAATGGTATGGGTAAGCTGCAAAACCCTATCGGCCAAGGTTGACTTCCCATGGTCAATATGGGCGATGATAGAGAAGTTTCTGATATGGCAGGAATCCGTCATACTCGCTCAATCATACCGCAGACGGGCACCCGAAGATGCCCGTCTGCATAATCGGTCAGAAACGCTGTTATTCCTCAGCGGGAGCTTCTTCCTCAGCAGGCTCGACAGCAGCTTCCTCGGCGTCTGGGGCCTCGTCAGCAACAGGAGCCTCCTCGGCTGCTTCGGCAGCAGGTTCCTCCGCTGCGGGAGCCTCGGCTTCCTCAGCAGCAGGAACTTCTTCCGCCACCTCAGGAACTTCAACTTCCTCTACAGCGGCAGGGGCATCCTCTACGATAACTTCTTCCGCCTCGACGACAGGCTCCTCGGCCACAGGGGCTTCCTCGGCTACGGCAACTTCTTCCTCGGGAGCCTCGGCTTCAGCCTCAGGCTCAACCTCGGCCTCGTCTACAGCAGGCGCCTCCTCAGCCGGAGCAGCCTCGGCCTCAACTTCGGCCTCATCAACGGCAGGTGCTTCCTCTGCAGGTGCTTCCCCTTCCGCAGCTTCGTCCTCGGCGCTTGCGGCAGCATCCTTAGCGGCCTCAGGTTCAGCAGCCGCCGCTTTTTCCTTGCGCGACTTCTGCTTCGGCTTTGTCATATTCGGGTCGGGTTCGGCGACTTCGATTTCGATGCCGAGTGTCTCCGCTGCTGACTTCATAGAAAGAGAGATACGGCGGCGTTCGGGGTCAACTTCCATGACCTTTACATGCACGGGGTCTCCAACATGCACCACCTGAGAGGGCGATTCGATATGGCGCGTTGCCATTTCGGAGATATGGACAAGCCCCTCGATGCCGTTGCCCAACTCGACAAAGGCTCCAAAACTCACGAGTTTCGTAACCTTGCCTTCGATGATGGAGCCAATGGGGAAACTCTTAACCTGCTGGCGCCACGGATCCTCGGTTGTCTGCTTAAGACCGAGGGAGATACGCTCTCGGTCAAGGACGACTTCGAGAATTTCGACCTCGACCTCATCCCCAACCTTAACAACTTCAGAAGGATGGCTGACGTGGCTCCAAGAGAGTTCGCTGATATGCACAAGACCGTCAATGCCGCCGAGGTCGACAAATGCGCCAAAATCGACGATGGAGGATACGGTTCCGCGCAGGCGCATGCCCTCAACAAGTTTTTCGAGAATTTCGGCCCGCTCGTTCTTGCGGCCCTCCTCAAGCACGACGCGACGTGAGAGGACGACGTTGTTGCGGTTGCGGTCCATTTCGATGACGCGCGCCTCAATCTGCTCGCCAAGGAAGGAATCCAAATCCTTCACGCGACGCAAATCGACCAAGGAAGCCGGCAAGAAGCCGCGCAGGCCGATGTCGAGGATAAGACCGCCTTTGACGATTTCGATGACTTCGCCGATGACGTTCTCGCCGGAGTTGAACTTTGTCTCGATGTCAATCCAAGCGCGCTCATGTTCAGCGCGTCGCTTGGAGAGTATCAGACGTCCGTCCTTATCTTCTTTCTGGAGAACAAGAGCCTCAATCCTGTCGCCCGTGCTGACGATTTCAGAAGGGTCGAGGTCTTTGCGGATGGACAGCTCGCGCGCCGGTATGACGCCCTCGGACTTAAAGCCGATGTCAAGGAGTACTTCGTCGTGTTCGATCTTGACGACGGTTCCGGTGACAAGGTCGCCCTCGTCGAACTCGGTAATCGTCTTGTCAATGAGTCGGTTCATTTCGTCGTCGCCGACGTCCTCCAACTCGATGATCGAAGTGTTCTTGATCTCACTCAAAGGTGGACCCCTTTCGATTAGGGGCCCCGTCCATCATGCTCTCCACCATGAACGCACTTCGATGAACGTACACGTGAAACATGTCTCGGGGCCGACAGTATATTCTCTCCGCAGCACCTACGGAGAAGTAACTATTCAGTATAGGGTTTATCGCCGAAGGTCACAAGTAAAATGTCTCAAGTTTCGTGGAGTTTCATGGAGCTTTCATGGAACAGGCGATGGTGAGATTCTTATCTTCCATATAACCCGCACCCCATTGGTACATGGCATTGAGAATGGGCTTAAGACTGAGACCGAACTCGGTCAGCGAATACTCGACCTTAGGCGGCACCACGGGATAGACGGTACGGATTACGAGTTTGTCCATCTCCATCTCACGCAACTGCTGGGTGAGCATCTTGGGGGTAGCCTGAGGAATAAGTTTTTGGAGTTGCCCGAAGCGCAGAGTTTCGCCTACGAGGTGCCACAGGATGAGGGCCTTGTACTTGCCGCCGATAAGGCGGATGGTCGCGTCAACAGGACAATTAAGGTCGCGAGTGTCGCAGCACTTCATAGTGCCTCCTTTAAGTCGCCGATATGAGCCTGAGGTGTCGCGATGAGCCTCTGACCCTCCTTGGCGTCGGTCGCTCGAGTTCTTAGTATCAATCTGATAGTATCTTTCGTTCAGGTGCCTACTTGTGTATTTCATAGTATCTGCTTCAATGGAATAGGGCAAGATATCGCTTCTTTAGGTATCAACTTTTTATTGGGACGGTTTGTCGGGGGAATCTACGCATGGGAAAGCAACGAATTAAAAACAAACGGCAGGAGGCACGTCGAGCCGACACCCGGCGAATTCTCGGCCTTCTCATCCTCGCCCTTGCCATCTTCGTTTTGGCTCAGTACTTCGGTATTAACCGCGCGTTCAGCGCGTTTCCCGTAGTGAGTGAAGGTATGGGCTACTTCATGATTTTCATCATCGGCCTGTTCACCTCCCTGCACTGTGTTGCGATGTGCGGTGGCATCAATCTCTCGCAAACCCTCTCTCGCACGCCGAGCACATCTCAAGCGCCTCCCACGTCACCCTCAGCACGCGGCCGTAAACCCGCTGCCCCAACCACCCCGGCAACCCCGGCAACGTCAGCATCGCCTCTTGTGCTGCTACGCCCAAGCCTGCTCTACAACCTCGGGCGCGTCGTTTCCTACACCCTCGTCGGTGGCCTCATTGGCGCCCTTGGTTCGGTCATAGCCTTCGACGGCTTCTTCAAAGGCGTCATACAGCTTGCCGCCGGTGTATTTATGGTGATAATGGCGCTCATCCTGCTTGGTATCTTTCCGTGGCTGCGCCAATTCAACATCACGCTGCCTCGAGCACTGAGCAGGTTTATGGACGAACAGCGCGAGCGCAGCAAAAGTCCCCTCGTTATCGGTCTGCTCAACGGGTTGATGCCCTGCGGTCCGCTTCAGGCGATGCAGCTTTATGCGCTCTCAACTGGCAGCGCGCTTTTGGGCGCGCTCTCGATGTTCGCCTTTGTGCTGGGAACCGTGCCGCTGATGTTTGGCCTCGGGCTCCTCGGCTCCCTGTTGACACGGCGGTTTAGGGAGATAGCAACAACGGCCGGTGCCGTTCTTATCACCATACTTGGTTTTTTCATGTTCTCAACAGGCTGGAACCTCTCGGGCCTCCCCAGCCCCTTTGACGCCTTTGCCCCTCATCCCTCGCCGCAGGTGGAGCAACTTGTCAGCGAGGATGGCTATCAACTTGTGAGCAATACGCTGGAGCGGGGCACGTATCCTACTATTACCGTGCGCTCGGGGGTGCCGGTTAAGTGGAATATCAGCGCCGCTGAGGGCAGCATTACGGGCTGCAACAAGCGCTTTTTTATCCCCGAGTACGACATCGACCATTCGCTGACGGTTGGCGACAATATTATCGAGTTTACCCCCACCAAGCCGGGAAGATACTCCTATAGTTGTTGGATGGGGATGATACGAGGGACGATATATGTCACCGAGGCTTGAGGAGACACCATGGCCACAACGCTTAGCATACCGATAGGCAAGATGACCTGCGCCGTGTGCGCACAGCGCGTCGAAAAGGCCCTTGGCGCCGTTGAGGGCGTCGAAAGTGTTTCGGTCAACTTTGCGACCGAGAAGGCCACCGTCACCTACGACGGCGCACTCGCGTCGATGGCCACCTTGCATGAGGCGATAGAAAAGGCCGGCTACGAGGCGCTTTCCACCTCACTTGCCGACTCCCTCGACGAAGACCGCGCCCGTAAGCAGCGCGAGATTCGCATGATGTGGACAAAGTTTGCCGTCGCGGCCCTGTTCGTCCTCCCCCTGTTCTACCTTGCGATGGCCCCCATGATTCCCGGCTCCCCCCTCCCCTTCCCCAGTTCGCTCGACCCCATGATGCACCCGCTTCGCTACGCGCTGACCGAACTCATCCTCGTCCTGCCCATCATCGGCATCGGCTACCGCTTCTACACCGTCGGCTTCGCCTCGCTCATCCGCCGCAGCCCAAATATGGACACGCTCATCGCCGTCGGCACCGCGGCTGCCTTCCTGTTCAGCCTCTATCACATCAGCCAAATGCTGTTCGGCGACCCCATGCAGGCACATCACCACGCCGACTCGCTGTACTTTGAAACCGCCGGCATGATTATCACGCTCATCTTGCTCGGCAAATCGCTCGAGGCGATGTCCAAGGGGCGCGCCAGCGAGGCCATCAAACGCCTCATGGGACTCGCGCCAAAAACCGCCTTCATCCTCAAAGACGGCCAAGAAACAGAGCTGCCCATCGACGAGGTACAGCCCGGCGACACCATCATCGTACGGCCCGGCGCGCGCATCCCCGTCGACGGCACGGTGCTGGAGGGGCGCACCGCCATCGACGAATCCATGCTCACGGGCGAAAGCATGCCGGTCGACAAACAGCCGGGCGACACAGTTTACGCCGCCTCCCTCAACACAAACGGCAGCATCGTTTTTCGCGCGGACAAGGTCGGCACGGACACGGCGCTCGCGCGCATCATCCAACTCGTCGAGGACGCGCAGGCCTCCAAGGCCCCCATCAATCGCCTCGCCGACGTCGTGGCCGGCTATTTTGTGCCCATCGTCTGCACCATCGCGCTCGTCGTGGGCATCGCGTGGTACCTCGCAACGGCCTTCGGCGGCTTTCCGCTTCCCGAGGGCAAAAGCGCCACAGAATTTGCGCTGCTCATCGCGATTTCCGTCCTCGTCATCGCCTGCCCCTGCGCGCTTGGCCTCGCCACGCCCACCGCCATCATGGTGGGCACGGGCAAAGGCGCAGAAATGGGCATCCTCCTCAAAAGCGGCGAAGGCCTCGAAATCGCGCACACCATCAACACCGTCATACTCGACAAAACCGGCACGGTCACGGAGGGCCGCCCCTCGGTCATGGACGTCGTACCCATCGCTGGCACGAGGCTCGAAGACGCGCTGCACATCGGCGGTGCCACGCAGGAAACAGACGCAGAAGCGCTCACTAATGGGGAGGCTAACGCAGTCCTCCTCACCAAAAGCCCCGCCCCACATACCCTGCTCACCCGCAGCGCGGCAGACATCGAGAAGAAGCGGCAACTCGACCACGCCCTCTTTGAACTGGTGGGCAATGACGCCGCGATGTCAAACATAGTGGGAGACCAGAAAAACCGCCTCCTCGCCCTTGCCGCCGCGGCTGAGAAAGGCTCTGAGCATCCCTTGGGTATGGCGCTCATCGAGGAAGCGAATAAGCGCTCGCTTGTCTTGCAAAAGACAGACTCCTTCGAGTCGCTTGCCGGACGTGGCATTGCGGCCGTCATCGACGGACAAAAAGTTCTTGTTGGCAATCGCACCCTCATGGATGAGTTTTCCATCGCGATGTCGCAGCTAGAGGGTGTGGCGGACGCGCTCGCGGCTCAGGGCAAGACGCCGATGTACGTTGCCGTGGACGGAAAACCCGCCGGTATCATCACCGTTGCGGATACAACCAAGTCCACAAGTCTTGCCGCCATCAAGCGCCTGCAATCTATGGGCATCGAAATCATACTGCTGACCGGGGATAATCGGCGTACCGCGGAAGCCATCGCCTCAAAACTCGGTATCGACGACGTACGCGCCGAGGTGCTTCCCGAGGACAAGGCTCAGGAGGTCGCGCGGCAGCAGGAACGAGGCAGGAAGGTTGCCATGGTCGGCGACGGCATCAACGATGCGCCCGCCCTCGCCCAAGCCTCGTTGGGCATCGCCATCGGCTCTGGAACGGATGTGGCCATCGAGAGCGCGGATATTGTCCTCATGCACTCTGACCTCATGGACGTGCCGCGTGCGATAGACCTCTCCAAGCGGACCATCCGCACCATCAAACAAAACCTGTTTTGGGCCTTTGGGTATAACGTGGTGGGCATCCCCATCGCCGCCGGTCTGCTCTATCTTTTCGGCGGCCCCCTGCTCAGCCCCATCATCGCCGCCGCCTGCATGAGCCTCAGTTCGGTTTCCGTACTCACCAACGCCCTGCGTCTACGCCGCTACCGCTTCGAGTAGGCGCCTACCTTCTGAGTATTCCCCTTCTTCTTTACTCTGAGCGATAGCGTTTGCGTAGGTCGGCCAATTCGCGTTGTAGTTCGGTTATATGCTGGAACAGCGTATCGCGCTCGGCGGCGACTGCCGCGTCCTCGGTGTCGGCGAGTTGACGGAGGCGAGCGTTCTCGGCGCGTATGGTCCGTTTGAGTTGGCTTTCCTTGATGCCGAACATGAGCATGCCTGCCATTCGGTTTGGCGCAAGCCCCGTAAACTCCATGAGGCGCGTGCCGGAGAGCAACGCGGCGGCCTCCGGCAGACGGGCAATCAAAAGCGAGAGCAGCGCGTCGGGCTCCTCGTTGGCCGAAAAGCCGAGCAGAGTTTCCGCAACAGTCTTGTGGCGCTCATCACTCCAGAGGATGCGACCAAAGGCCTCACACAGACGTTCGCGAACCGTAGGTTCTTCGATGTAGAGAAAGAGAAGTTCGCGCTCTAAGACGATGGCGCGCTCAAGTGGCGGCTCGTGGTGTGCGGTCTTGGGAGAACTCTGTCCCGCCTCCGACTTTGTCTCGTCTGAGCCCGAGCGGTAGGGCGCAAGGGGTTTTGCCCTCTCAAGCGCGGCAAGAACCACCGAATACTCAACCGCAAAGACGTCGGCAAGGTAGTTGAGATAGTCCGCGGCGAGAAGTGTGCCCTTGAGGGGTACGAGAATCGGCATGACGTCCTCAAGCGCACGAACCCGCATCTCAGGCTTCGTGAGGTCCCACTTCGCAAGGCGGCGGTCAAGCGCAAAGCGCACGAGCGGAACAGCGCCATCGAGGACTTTTTGCATCGCCTCGGCGCCTTCGCTGGCGCAGTAATCGGCCGGATCCATGCTTTTTGGAAGCACGGCGACAAACAAATCGGCCCTGCGGTTGCTCTCGGAAGAAACACTTGCCCCGATGAGGTCTATCGCGCGGTCGGCCGCGCGCAAACCCGCCTCATCGCCGTCGAACAGCAGTAGGACGCGCGCGGTAAAACGCGCGAGCAACTTGAGATGCTGGGGCGTCAGTGCCGTTCCGAGTGTCGCGATGGTGTTGGTAAAACCCGCCTCGTGCATGGCGATAACGTCGGTATAACCTTCGACCACAACCGCGAAGCCCCGTGCGGTAATTTGGGCCTTCGCCCTGTCGATGGCGTAGAGGTTTTCGCGCTTATGAAACAGCGGTGTGTCCGAACTATTGAGGTATTTTGGCTCCCCTTGGCCAAGAACGCGCCCGCCAAAGGCGATGACGCGGCCTTGGATGTCAAATATGGGGAAGGTAATACGGTTAAAAAAACGGTCGCGCAAGGTCCGTGAGCCGCCCTCCGGAGCAAAGGCGACGTTTGCCTCGATGAGTTCCTCGCGCGTAAAGCCCTTCTGCTGGAGGTGCCGCGTGAGCATGCC
Organism: Coriobacteriales bacterium; assembly: GCA_031254905.1. Next base: position 7,507 of record JAIRTN010000074.1, on the reverse strand, counting down.
ACCGCCGGGGGCAAAACCAATCTGCCATTGGCGAGCCGTCGCGCCACCCATACTCCGGCCGGAAAGATAGGCCCGTGCCGCGTCGGTATCGCCATCCTTCACGCGCATAAGACGCTGGTGATAGAAGGCGGCTGTCTCCTCACAGACGGAAAAGAGGCGCGCCTTCTTTCCGCGTGTGGCGTCGCCTCTCTCCTCAACAAGTTCAATATTGGCTCGCTGCGCGAGCATCCGTATGGCATCAGGAAAATCGACGTTTTCCATCTTCATGACGAACTTAAAGGCATCGCCGCCTTCACCGCAGCCAAAACAGTGGTAGAACTGCGAGGCCGGGTCAACCTTAAACGAGGGCGTTTTCTCGTTGTGGAAGGGGCAGCAACCCCAAAACTCGCGCCCGCGTTGCTTGAGGATGACGCGCTCGCTGACAAGCGCGACGATGTCGGTCGCGTCACGAACCCGCCGTATGTCATCCTCACCTATCAACGACGCTCATCTGCGCGCAAAGTTTTGCCTGCGCCCCTTCAATCGATTATCAGATTAGCCCGTGCAGGAAACCCCCATTCAGCAAGAGGAAGAAGGGCACAAACACGAGAGAAACAACCGTTACAACCTTGATAAGAATGTTGATGGACGGCCCGGAAGTGTCCTTAAAGGGGTCGCCAACCGTGTCGCCAACAACGGCGGACTTGTGGGCCTCAGAACCCTTGCCGCCATGGGCACCAGTCTCGATATACTTCTTGGCGTTATCCCAAGCCCCACCGGTGTTTGCCATGTACACGCTCATCAAAAAGCCGCAGGCAAGCACGCCGATAAGGAAGCCAGCGAGGATATTCACATCAAGAACGCCAAGCGCCACGGGAATGACCACCGCAAGAATACCGGGCAGCATCATTTCTTTAAGGGCTGCTTGGGTGGAGATACGAACGCAGGCTTCCGTGTCTGGCTCCACGCCCGGCTCCCCGGCCAACAGGCCCTTGATTTCGCGGAACTGACGACGAATCTCGATAATCATGGCATTGGCGGCACGCGAAACGGCACCCATTGTCATGGCTCCGAAGAAGAAGGGCATCATGGCGCCGATGATGACACCGATGATGACGAAGGGATTGTCAAGCTGGATGTCGAGGGCAACACCGCTGAACTTCGCCGTGCCGAACTCGAGGTTGGTCTTGAAGCAGACAAACAGCGCCAACGCGGTAAGGGCAGCAGATGATACCGCAAAGCCCTTGGCGACAGCGGCGGTGGTATTGCCAACGCTGTCGAGTTGGTCGGTGCGCTCGCGAATTTCAGAGGGCAAACCCGCCATTTCGGCGATGCCACCGGCGTTATCAGCAACCGGGCCGTAGGCATCGACGCCAACGGTGGTTGCGGTGGTGGTGAGCATACCAAGGGCGGAAAGCCCGATGCCATAGACGCCGAACTCCGGACCGCCCACCTGCAGACCGGCAAGATAGGCGATGGCAACGGCGGCGATAAGAACAATGCCCGGGAGCAGGGTGGAAAGCATACCGGTGGAAAGGCCTTCGATGATATTGGTCGCGTAACCAGACTCAGAGGCAAGGGCAATCTTCTTAACAGGCTTACAGTGATACGAGGTGTAGTACTCGGTTATCTTACCGATGGCAAGCCCGGCCGCAAGACCCGCGGCGGCGGCGGCAAACAGCCACAACATTGGCTTGTCAGAGATGGTCTGCCAAATAAAGGTGCAGGCAAGGATGAGGAGAAAGACGATGCCGGAGGTGAGGAAGGTACCTCGGTCAAGTGCCTTAGCAAGTTTGGAACCGTCGTTGGTATTGACGGCGAACAGCCCGACGATGGAGGCGATGATGCCGCCAGCGGCGAGAACGAGAGGCAAGACGAGGGCGATAATCGCGTCGGTGCCCTCCAGAAAACCGCTGACGCGCATGGCAACCGCAAGAACCATCGGAGCGAGAATGGCGCCCGCATAACTCTCGTAGAGGTCGGCTCCCATGCCCGCGACGTCGCCGACATTATCCCCAACATTATCGGCGATGACACCGGGATTGCGTGGGTCGTCCTCGGGAATGCCCGCCTCAACCTTGCCAACGAGGTCGGCGCCAACGTCGGCAGCCTTGGTGTAGATGCCGCCGCCAACGCGCGCGAACAACGCGATGGAAGAAGCGCCCATGACGAAGCCGTCGACGATTTCTGGCTCGGGATGCTCGTGAAAGACGAGGAAGAAGATGGCCCACAGCGACAGCCCCATCAAGCCGAGGGAGGCAACCACGAGGCCCATCGTGAGGCCGGAACGGTAGGCCACACGCAGGGCACCAGCGATGCCCTTGGTCGCGGCCTGCGTGGTGCGCGTGTTGGCGCGGGTGGCGACGTACATGCCGATATAGCCGGCGATGACGGACAGGATACCACCGGTCAAAAAGGCGCAGGCCGTGAGCGGACTGATGGCGAAGCCTAGGACTACGGCAACGACGAGGGCGAAGATGATGAGGGCACGATACTCAGCGAACAAAAACGCCGTGGCGCCCTTCTGAATCAGGCCCGAGAGTTTCTGCATCCTCTCATTACCCGGGTCCTGTTTCAGAACCCAAAACGCCAGATAGGCGGCTACTCCCAAACCGATGACCGATGCAAGCGGCGCAAGCCAAGCAAGCATCTGCGGCGAAAAATCTCCCATGAAGTCCTCTCCTCTCGAAACGGCAACGACACTTCCGTAAACATAGCAGTACCTCCGTGCATAATGTACGGCTCTGCAATTCTACTGGAAAATACCCTTCAAGAACAGCGTATATCGGATGAAACTCAATGAATCCCAGACGACAGACCTATTCAGGCATTTTCCATTCCTCGGTAAATGATGGTGTGGGTGATAGGATAAAAAAAGAGGCTTAAAATAAGCCCGGAGATGATATGTTTTGTCGTTGCTGCGATATGCAAAACATATCGCAGCAACGACGGGAGATGGGCCGCAGAACTATTCAGCCCCTTCCCACGGGACAAAGCCCTCTTCCTCCAACCCGAACTGTCGAAGAATCTTCCCCATCAGGTGAGTCATCTGCTCCTCGACGGTCTGTCCTCCGTTATAGAAGGTCAAGACCGGAGGAATAATTGTGCAACCGAGGTCAGAAGCCTCTTTGAGATTGCGCAAGTGTATTTTGCCTAAGGGCATTTCTCGGGGTACGAGGATAACTTTCCGCCCCTCCTTCATGCAGACGTCCGCGGCGCGTACCAAGAGATTCGCCGCGTAGCCTGTTGTAACAGCCGCCAGCGTTTTCATAGAACAGGGGATGATAACCATGCCGTCTGTCTGGAACGAACCGCTTGATATAGACGCGGCAAGGTTCCTGTCATCATGTACGAAGTCCGCTAACTCATAAAGTTTTTGAATGGGAATATCGCACTCAAGCTCCCAGGTCTTTCGGGCGCCTTTCGTCACCACGAGATGAGTCTCGACTTGTCTGTGCTTACGAAGCGCGGTCAAAAGCGCATGACCCATGATAACGCCGGAGGCTCCCGATATACCAACGATAATTCTCATACTTTCACCCTTACTGTTTTATTGGTTCTACAAAAGACCGGTGACTGCAAACCACGGTATCATTATGCCAACCGTCACCACGAAGACGACGATGACCAGCGGAAGTCCGAGTTTGATAGTCTCTTTCTGCGAATAGCCGCCCGTTTCCTCCGATGCTCCTACCAGAATGTTGAGATGCTGGAAGGGGAACACGTAATGGGAGGCAATAGCCATGTAAACGATGAAGGTCGGGACGAGGGGGTCCATGCCCTGCGCGCTGGTAATCGCGAGAATCGTCGGGATGGCAACACCCATAACCGCGATAACGCTTCCCAGAAGCATGTGCAAAATCACAGCGACAACGGTAGTTACCAGAGCAAAGAGGAACATGTTACCAAGAACCGGCTCAGAGAACAGGCCCTGAAGCGCGCCAGCAAGATAGGCGTTCATGCCAGTTGCTCCACCAACGGTACCGATGGCGATGGCCGCAGTAAGGAAGACGAGAACCTGTACGGGAACAGCCGCCCAATCCTTGGGTTTGAGAATGCCTACGACCGGCAGCGCCATACCCATTGCAACGATGAGCGTAACCCAACCGATGTCGATGCCGTGAACAGAGTCAGTCATCCACAGAACAATGGCGATGACCAGCCAGACGGCGGCACGTATCTCAACACCCGTCATCTTGCCGATAGAGGCAATCTTTTGCCGTACCTCATCTTTGTTGATTGTGATTTCCTGAGTCGGCTTAAAGAGAACAAGAATAAGTATCACCGTGAGGATACTCGCGACAGCAGCGGGCGGGCCCATGTAAATCAACCATTGGACGAAGTTGACACCTTGGGGCGCATAGTTCGCGGCCAGAGGATTGATGACCGCGTCGCCTGTCAAGAAGACTAAGGAAACCGGAACAGAGGCGGCAAAAACGGTAAAACCGATCTTTATCGCATCGCTTTTCGGCACGTTCGATGACTGTATGATGACCGCCATAACAGACATGATAAGCAGCGCGCGTGGCCAAGGATGCGGGATGAGCAGGCTCAGGACAAGAGTCAGCACGAAGATACCTATAATGATGCTCTTATAGGAACGCACGAAACGCAGCAGGTAGTTATAGGCAATACGCTCACCCAAACCGGAAGTCTTTACGGCCGTCGCAATCAGATAGGCTCCGACAATAAGCCACATCGTTGAGCCGGTCCACGACTTGAACACCACGCTCGCGGTAGCTACCTGAGCGCTGATGCCAGCAGCGGTTTCTGTTGCAGGAACTGCCGGTATAACTCCGAAAATGATAAGAAGTGCAGCAAAGATACCGGATGTGAATGCCGGTTGCATAACTTGGAAGGCCCAAAACACCACGGTCATAAGAGTCAGTGCAAGTGTGATGTGCCCGCCTCGACTCAAAGACGCTTCGGGAATGGGGATGAAATAGACTATCAGGGCTATGGCAATACCCAGCAGTATCCCTATCTCACTTTTCCTCTTTTTGAAACCTGACTTTATTGCTTCCATATTCTCTACTCCTTATGGGGGGGGAAGAAGGGAGGGTCGCCCCGTAAAACGGACCGACCCTCGATAGTATTAATCCAGAGGCGGAATCGGCGGGATGACTCCGAGTTCTGCAATCATCTGGTCGTTGAGCTTGAATTTAGGAAGCACCTGTGGTGTCTCGGTCGAACGCCAAGAATACCAGCAGTTCTCGCAGACATAGACCTCCCAAACATCACCAACAGGCGACTTGACCATGGTCTTAACTTTTTCACTGTCACAGCGCGGACACTTCATGTGTTTCTCCTCTCTTTGGTAAGGGCGGCCCGATGAACCGCCGGGATTTTTGGACTAGGCGAGCCCGCTCTGGAGCTTCTTGAGAATCTCGGCCCATTCCGCGGTCTTTTCCGGGTCCTTGAGCAACTCAACTGCGCGAGGATTGGGCTCCGGCGGAACCGGCGTGGTCGCGTCGATGATGAGTTTGGTCGTCATACCGGCAGGAACGCTTGAGGGGTCAAGCGGCATACCCGGCGCGTTTTGGATAAGCGTGACGTCCTTGGAGGGCTGAACACGGGTTGTCAGCGCCCACATAACCTGCTCGAGGTTGAAGGGGTCGACGAATTCGTCTACCACGATGACGATTTTCGAGTAAGGCATGCCGTGAGGCGTGGAGAGCAGACGCATGGCGACGCCCTTGCCATAGCCACCATAACGGCACTTCGTTGAGATGATGGCACCGATGCCGTGCGTGTACATGGCGTTGACGGCAACAACTTCGGGGAAGCTCTCTTTGATTTGCTTGTACAGCGGCACGCTTGTGTTAAGGGCCATCAGATAGTCGATTTCGGTCCAAGGCATACCAAGGTAGAGGTTCTCAAAGATGGGGTCGGTACGATGGGTGATGTGGGTGATTTTGACTTCACACTGGAGGCGAGCACCAGAATACGAACCGGGGAACTCACCAAAGGGACCCTCAACCGTGCGGACGCGCGGCTTGATGTAGCCCTCGAGGACAACCTCGGCACCAGCGGGGACGAGGAGGTGCGCAGCGGTGTCGGCCTTGACGATGTCGGTAGGAACGCCATCTTGCAGCGCGCCAACAAACTCATACTCGTTTTGGCTGTAGCCGATAGGCGTGGAGGCCATAAAGGTTACGAGAGGATTGTTGCCGAGCGTGATTGCGATAGGCATACGCTCATTCTTGCGCTCGTACTTGGCAAGCTGTACGGCGATATCATGCATGGCAAGCGCCTGAATGCCAACGGTATCCTTGTCCTTGACCTGAATACGATAGGTGCCGACGTTGAGCTTGTTGAAGTCATCGGGGAACTCGGGGTCGCCCGTGATAACCGAAGCCTTCGAGATGAAGAATCCACCGTCCTGCTCGTTGATACGATAGAGCGGAAGAACCTCAAAGAGGTTGATGTCTGTGTCGATGACGTTCTCTTTGCAGGGAGCCTCATCGCGAGTAACAACGTTTGGCGGAACCGGGAATTTATCCCAACGACGATTGAGTTCCTCAAACTGCTCTTTGACGGGCGTGTTCTTGTCCATGCCCATCATGAGCGCGTGGTTTTGCCATGAACCGTGGGCATTAGTGACGACGGTTCCTTTGTAGCCCTTGATTTTCTCGAATAGAACTGCCGGGCCATTTGCGTCCCGTGATGCCGCTCGACCAGCCGCGCCGATATCCGGCTCAGGATCCACTTCGTCCTTAATCCTGACAAGCTGCCCTTCGGCTTCGAGAGTTGCGAGAAACTCTCTCAGGTCCTTGTAAACCTTTGCCATGCATGGCTCCTTTCTCAACGCCCGCACAAAGAGGCGGGGCTATAACTGGCGCCATAAGGCTGAAAAGAAAGCCTTATGACGACTCTCGGGGCTAACGTTATAGACGCCCATGCAAGAGCTCAAGGTGATTTTTGTCATGTCGATATTCCGCAAAAGAATAGTGAAGCGATTAACATGAGTTATTCGTTTTTGACAAGAAGTGATTCCCAATTTGAATCAACGAGCAAGGTCCTTCAGTTTACTTTCAATAGTGCTGGGGTATAATACAGATTCAGTAGTTTTAATACAGAACTCATTCACAAATTTATAGCTATAGAAGGAAGGGGGCGGAGGGCCCACTATGACGTTTGAGCAACTTGAGTACTTTCTCACCATCGCTCAGACCGGCTCATTCTCAGCCGCAGCAGAAAACGTCCATATTTCCCAGTCCTCGCTTTCCAAGCAAATTCAAGCGCTTGAACGCGAACTTGACGCTCGCCTCTTTATTCGCGATGCCGGCGGAGCGCGCCTAACGGCAGCGGGCGAAACCTTTCTCAAATTTGCCCAAAAAACCCTGCTCACTTTCAAGGAGACACGGAGCGAAATCTCCCAATACGACTCCGTAAAGAAACAGCGCGTAAAATTTGGCGGGCTTCCTCTTATGAGCGCCTGCGGCTTCTCATTCATGCTGGCCGATTTTCAGCTTGAGAACATAAATATCCAAATTGACCTTGTCGAGCGCGAGCAAATTAACTTGGA
>JAIRTN010000164.1 GCA_031254905.1 Coriobacteriales bacterium | reverse complement strand
CGTTTGCTTAACGGTCGAACCCAACTGAGCTAACGGCCCATAACTTTCCTGTCCAAAAATGGCGTTTTGCAAGTGTACTACATAATCCCTCAATGCACTACAAGACGCGCTATTTGCGGCTCCCCTTCAACGGTTTATGACTACCCGCGCCAGACAACGCAAACCGAGACTTTGATGTTCCGATGCCATCCGCACGACTAGATTTCTCGCGTGCGCTCGAAATGACGACCTAGGAGCGCTATTGAGCCCGAGTGTCATTTCGAGTGGAGCCGCAGGCGGAAGGAGAAATCCAGTCTCACGGCCTCAACCCGAATCATTGAGGGCGGTGATGATGCGGGGGCGGGTGGTGAGGTCGGGGTGGATGCGTACGTCCGAGAAACCTGCGGCTTCGCAGATGGCCCGTGCCTGCTCAAGAGTTTCCTCGTGCAGTTCGCAAGCGAGGAGCCCATGAGGGGCCAGAAGCACCCGAGCCTGCTCGACGATGCGTCGAAAGACCTCAAGCCCGTCTGTTCCGCCGTCGAGGGCGCGGCGAGGCTCATAATTTGCTACTTCATTTGGCAATTTTTCAAGTTCAGAGGTAGGAATATAGGGGGGATTAGAAACCACTACGTCAAACGTCTGTCGGTTCGCCTCGTCGGCGAGCAGAGAGCAGGCGAGGTCGTCGTGGAGAATCTTCAGCCGTTCTCCCTCATCGAAGCCCAGTTCGCGCGCGTTCTCCCGAATCGATTCAATCGCCACCGAATCAATGTCCGTCGCGACAACCTGTGTATCCGGACACTCGTATAGAAGCGAAAGTGCGATACAGCCAGTTCCGGTACAGAGGTCAAGCACGCGCGCCGGGCACACCATCTGCGCCACCTGCGCCGCCTGCGACGAGCGGCCACAAGGCTTCTCCCCTGCCCGTCGCTTTTGCAAATCGGCAATCACCGTATCTACCAGCACCTCAGTTTCCGGACGCGGAATCAGCACACCGGGGCGCACCCTGAACTCAAGATAGCGAAAAGCTGCCTTGCCAACACAATACTGGAGGGGTTCACCGGCAAGATGACGTTTAAGATAATCACCAAGGGTGTCGTTTTGCGCCACCGTCAAAAGTTGGTCGCCACAGGCATGAAGTTCCGAGCGTGAGAGACCCGTAGCCGCGGTAAGCAGCCACTGAGCCGCCAATCCGGGGCTTTCCGCCCCCCCTGTCTCAAGAGAGTCCCGCGCCCATTCAAGCGCTTGTTTGATGGTCGTACCGCTCATAGAAAGCCTGAGAGTTTCTGTGAGTGAGCAGATTGCCCTGAAGACGGGTTCTGGGCGTAAGGAGCGTACAGGCGGTACGTGACTGAGCCGAGGTTCCGTCTGAAGGGCAAGATGCCGCTCACGGAAACCCTCAAATTGCTTGAGCGAGGCGCGATGCCCTATCCGCCGCCGCCAGCGCAGTCGTCAATTCGTCAAGACCGGCACCGCCGGCTCCGAGGAGTACGCCGTTGTAGGTGCCGTTGTAGCCGATGCGATGGTCGGTTACGCGGTCTTGGGGGCCGTTGTAGGTGCGTATTTTTTCGCTTCTATCCCCACTACCTATTTGCGAGCGGCGTTGTTCTCCGAGTTCGGCCTGCTGCTGCGCGAGCATGCGGTCGTAAAGACGCGCGCGGAGTACCTGCATGGCAGCCTCTTTGTTTTGTAGCTGCGATTTTTGGTCCTGCGATTGCACGACCAACCCGGTGGGCAGATGCGTGATGCGCACGGCCGAATCCGTTGTGTTGACGCACTGGCCACCGGGGCCACCGGCACGGTAGACGTCGATGCGCAGGTCGTTAGCGTTTATCTCAACTTCTACTTCATCGGCTTCGGGCAAAACGGCCACGGTGGCCGTCGAGGTATGAATGCGTCCTTGGCTCTCGGTTTTGGGTACCCGTTGCACGCGGTGTACGCCGCTCTCGAACTTCATGACGGAGTATACCTTGTCGCCGGCAACCTTAAACTCGACCTCCTTAAACCCGCCCGCCTCGGAAAGCGAAGAATCAAGCTGCTCGACCTTCCAACCCTTCTCGTCGGCAAAGCGCAGGTACATGCGGTAGAGGTCCCCGGCAAAAATTGCCGCCTCGTCGCCACCTGCACCGCCACGAATCTCAACGATGATGTTCTTCTCATCGTTTGGGTCTCCCGGCACGAGCATTATCTTGATGTCTTCCTCAAGACTGACAAGTTTCTCGGTAAGTTCGGCGATTTCCTGCTGGGCGAACTCCTTCATCTCGGCATCGCTCTCGGAGCGCAGCAACTCCCGCGCGGCAACAAGTTCATCGCTGGCAGACACGTAGGCACGGGCCTGCCTCACAAGTTCAGCCTGCGAGGAATGCTCCTTCGCCAAGCGCGCGTACTCTTTTTGATCCGCGAGTACGGCAGAATCGCCGAGGCGGGCCTCGAGCTCAGCGTAAGCATTGATTATCTGTTGAAGTCTTTCTTGCATAGGGGGACTATGATAACACTTCCCTCAGAGGAACGCGCGCAAAATGCAAACGGGGCCGTTCTTATCCCCATTCTTATTGTCCTGATTGTCCTGATTTCCTGTCAGTAGGAGAGGGCGCGGTAGCCGTTTTGTTCCCAGTAGAGGAGGAAGGCGTCGAGGTCGAGCGTGGCGTCTTTGCGTTCGAGTGGGTCGTTGAACCACACCGTGGTGTCGCTGTAGCCGGTGAGGAGGACGGTGTGGTCGAGCGCGCCGCTTGAAGCCCGCGAAAACCACACACAGACGGGTTTGCCTTGGTCGATGGAGGCGCGCACTGTCTCCCACGGCTGCTCCGTTAGGTCAACGGCGCTCCCGCAAAAGCCCCGTACGAGGTCGAGCAGGGCGGGTGGCCAGATGATGCCGCCGTAGCCGCCGTAGCCGTTGTAGCCGTAGTAGCCGGGGTACACCACGTCGTAGAGGCTGCCTGTGAAGCCCTCGTTGGGGTCGTTCGCGTAGGGGAGGAGCGCGGCCACCTCCTCCTTGCTCGCGCTGATGCCCGCGTAGTTGAGCATCATGGTGACGGAAACCACTTCGCAGCCGAACGGCATGTCGGGAAGCTGCGAGATGTAGGGGACGTCGAGGCGAGATGAGAGCCACTCGCCCTGCTCGCCGAAGGCCACCGTTACGCCGTTAATCTCCACGACGCCCTGTGCCGTGTTGCCGTCCGGGAACCGGTAGAAGCGGCGCCCGTCTTCGACATGCCAGCCGGAGGAGGCGATGTTTTCATAGTTAAGGCTTGTGAGCAAAACGAAGTCGTTGACGACTTGCAGCAATCCCCCGAGGGCGGGGGTTGGGGTGGGGGTTTGGGTTGGAGTTGGGCCGGGGCCGGGGGTTTGCGCTGGGGTTGGGCCGGGGCCGGGCGCTGGGTCGAGGGCTAGGCCGGGCGTTTGCGCCTCCCCCGCCTCCGCCTCCGTGGACATCTCGCACTGGGCAAAGACGTCGGTCCTGCCAAACTTAAACCAACCAAGCGTACCCACAACTAAAATAAGCGCCAAAAACGCCGAGGCAAAAACCCTCAAAAGCACCCTGAGGTGCCGAAAATGGCCAGAGATTGAGGTTTTGGTTTCGGTCACAACACCCATCCTCACACAGGCTTTCCCGCGCCCCGCGCCCCCATCACACGTTAAACTTAAAGTGCATAACGTCGCCGTCCTGCACGACGTAATCCTTCCCCTCCTGCCGCAATTTCCCCGCCGTCCTGCTCCCGGCTTCCCCACCGTACTCAATAAAATCATTATAGCCCACAGTCTCCGCCTTGATGAAACCGCGCTCAAAATCGGTGTGGATAACGCCCGCCGCCTGCGGCGCCCT
>JAIRTN010000020.1 GCA_031254905.1 Coriobacteriales bacterium | reverse complement strand
ACCATCCAGCACCTCTCTCACCCCTAACCCCCATCTAACCTACGCATGGCCCTAAGCCAGCCACTCCTAGGCTGTCGACGTTCGTATCCGATAACACTCGTAGGTTGTCATTTCGAACGAATGTGAGAAATCCAGTCGTGTGGATGGCATCTGAACACTGATAAATGGGGCGGTTTTGAGGAGGATTGGCGGCGTTCTACTCCCCACCTTCATAAAGGGCAAGTTGCGCGGTTTGAGCGTAGACGCGCACGGCCATTTCTTGGTCGAGCGAGAGCAGACCCTTGGGGTCGCTGCCGAAGTTGTCGAAGCGCCCGAGGTTGGTTGAGGCGTTGTCCTCCTCCTCGACCTGCTCCTTGACGAACCAGTCCAAGAATTGCACGGTCTTGTAGTCGTGTACGTCTATCGCCGCGGCGTTGATGGCGTAGATGAGCGAGGTTACGAGTTGCTCGTGCGCGAGGCTTTCGGCGAGGATGTCGCGGATGCCCTCGAAGTCTGTGGGCGGCGCGTCGATGGCACCGAGTTTGACGACGCCGCCGGCGTTGCGGATGTAGTTGTAGATGATGAGCGCGTGGTCCATTTCCTCTTTGTACTGGACGTAAAACCAGTGGGAGTAACCACTGTAGTCGTGCGCGTCGAGCCAAGCGGACATCGACAGGTAGAGGTTTGCGGAGTACATTTCGGCGATGACTTGCTCGTTGAGGAGCTTCTCGACCTTGGCATCAAACATGACTGCTTCCTTTCCGTTGAGGGAGGCGCGCAGCCAATCGGTACTTCCCGAAGAAAACGCCGAATAACTCAACCGGCGTTTCCTTTGCCGCGCCCCCTTGGATACCGATGTGCAAAGGATACCACTCTTGGAAGCGGGGGTGAGAGAATGTTGCGGAATTGTGGGTGGGGGTGGGTTGGTGGGGGCTCGCCTTGGAGGCGGGGCTGCGGTGCTGCTGGCCGCGCGGGGCTGGCTGGCCGCGGGGGCTGCGGGGGCTGCCGGACTGCAGGGGCTGCGGGCTCCCCAATCCCCCTCGCCACTTCCTCAGGAAGGGAATGAAGCCGTTTCGGCGCGCACCTTATCCCAATAACTGCGATAATTATCGGCAACAACCGAATGAGCGGTTGCAAAAAAACAGATGCCTCAAGCAGATAGGATATCGTTATGAGCAAAACCACGGGCAAGCAACAGAGCGCGACAGACGCGGCCACCGCGGCCACCGCGGCCACCGCACCAAACGCAACCGGAACACCCAGCACGCCCAGCATACCTAACGCGACGACCTGCGTGCAAGCGGGCTACCAGCCGGGCAACGGCGAGCCGCGCCAGCCTCCCATCGTGCAGTCGACCACGTTTAAGTATGCCAGTTCGGCCGAGATGGGCGCGCTGTTCGACCTTGAGGCCGCCGGCTATTTTTACACGCGCCTGCAAAACCCCACAAACGACCACGTAGCCGCCAAAATTTGCGCGCTTGAGGGCGGGCATGCGGCCATGCTTACCTCGTCGGGGCAGGCGGCGAGTTTTTTTGCGCTCTTTAACATCTGCGGCGCCGGCGACCATATCGTAGCCTCGAGCGCCATCTATGGCGGCAGTTATAACCTCATTGCCGTCACCATGCGCCGTATGGGAATCGAGTGCAGCTTTGTCCACCCCGACTGCAGCGCCGCCGAGTTGGATGCCGCGTTTAGACCCAACACCCGCGCGCTTTTTGCCGAGAGCATCGCAAACCCCGCGCTGATTGTCTTGGATTTTGAGAAGTTCGCCGCCGCCGCGGAGGCACACGGCGTGCCGTTTATCGTCGACAACACCTTCCCCACACCGATTAACTGCCGCCCCTTTGAGCATGGGGCGCATATCGTTATCCACTCTACCACCAAGTACATGGACGGCCACGCCACCGCCGTGGGCGGGGCGATTGTCGACAGCGGCAACTTCGACTGGCAGGCGCACGCCAGCAAGTACCCCGGCCTCACCACGCCGGACGACAGCTACCACGGCCTCATCTACACCGAGCGCTTCGGCAAGGCGGCCTACATCACTAAGGCAACCGTGCAACTGATGCGCGACCTCGGCTCGACCCCCTCGCCCGCCAATTCCTTCTACCTCAACGCCCACCTCGAGTCGCTGGCGGTGCGCATGGCGCGCCATTGCGAGAGCGCCCTGCAGATTGCCGAATACCTGACGACCAACCCCCGGGTGCCTTGGGTGCGCTACCCCGGCCTGCCCTCCGACCCCTATTATGCGCTTGCCGAGCGCTATATGCCGAGCGGAACCTGCGGCGTGATTTCCTTCGGTGTAGGTGGGGGTAGGGATAAGGTCGGCGCCTTTACCGATAACCTCCGTCTCGCTTCCATCGCCACCCACGTCGCCGACGCTCGCACCTGTGTGCTCTACCCGGCGGGCACAACGCACCGACAGATGACCGATGACGAGTTGGTTGCGGCCGGCGTTGGCCCCGACCTTATCCGCCTCTCCGTGGGCCTTGAGGACCCCGCCGACCTCATCGCCGACTTGGACCAGGCTTTAGAGCAGGTGTAGGGCTGGACGACTGCAGGTTTGGCTGCTGCGAGTTTAGCGACGGATTTGGAGGCGTGGCACTGGCAATGATTGATTTCGTAATGGTGCTACTGACCAATGTGGGCCTGACGCTTTGTCTGGAGGGCGTAGCGGCGGCGCTGATTTTCCGGAAGCGCAGCGTGATACTCGCCAGCGTACTCGGCAACCTGCTCACCTGCCCGGCACTCAATTTCATCATCCTGATTGACGTTCATTTCGCAGAGGCGGCGGGATACCTGCCTCTGCTCATCTGCCTTGAGGTGGCCGCCGTACTTGCTGAAACGTGGGTCTACGTGAGGTCCTGCGACATGAAACTCGCGCAGGCCTTGATGTTCTCGCTCGGGCTCAACCTGTTCTCATTGGGCGCCGGTCTTGTATTGCACGGCCTCTCCTCGTGATACTCGGTCTATAATAGGTGCTGGTTGAAATCCAGCCGGAAAGGGCGGCCTTCAGGGAAGCGTCGAAAACCGTCGTCCTGTCATGCTCGGGCTTGGCCGAATCGCGGAGGGAGGGAGGAGAGGGAAGCAGGATGATTAAAAGCGAACGGGGACGCTTGCCTGTTTTGACGCTCACACATTTCTGCGTCGACTTCACCTGCGTCTTTCTGCTGTACGCGTGGTTCAGCGGCGCGAGCGAGGAGGCACGAGCCTTCACCGGACTGGTGTTTATCGGCTACAACGTTATCGCCTTTGGGCTTCAACCGCTGATAGGTGCCATCGCCGACACATACAGGCGCCTGAATCTCGCGATACTCGGAATTGTTCTGCTCTTTCCGGCCTTTCTTTGTCTCAACCTGCCCGTACTGCTGGTGCCTGCCCTTGGGCTCGGAAACGCCTGCTTCCACGTAGCGGGCGGAATCGACAGTCTACGGCTCGCAAAGGGCAAAATGACGCGCAGCGGCATCTTTGTCTCCTCAGGCGCTCCCGGCGTGGCACTTGGCGTGCTTCTCGGCGGCGAGGGAACCCTCTGGCTATGGGTGCCAGCGCTGCTGCTTACGGCCTGTCTGGTACTCACGCTTATCTTTGTGCGCGACTTTCGCAGCCTCCCTGCCGTAGAAGAAAGAGGCCCACAGCGCTTCTGGGTAGCCGACGACGTCCATCCCTTCTGGCTCGTAATTGCCATCATGGCCTTTGTCGTCTTTGTGCGCTCACTGGTAGGAAGCATCGA
>JAIRTN010000142.1 GCA_031254905.1 Coriobacteriales bacterium | reverse complement strand
CCGCCCAAACCTACGATTACGCCAAGGCGCATACTCGGCCCCGACAATCCAACAGCCGACATCTCGGGGTCTTGGAAACACCATGAGAAGCCCGCGCTATTGGACATGTGCCACAGGTCGGCGCCAGCGGCCATGGCCATCTTGATGCCGTCGCCATCGTTGAAAAGTCCGCCACGCTGATGTACGTACGGTTGCTGCAGGTAGCTGGCTATCATCTCCTTGTTGTGCTCAAAACCACCCGTACAGAGAACCACGCCGCCGTTGGCCTTGACCTTGACTTCTTGGCCATCCCTCAGGATGACAGCGCCTATCACGTTGCCCTCGGCATCCGTGAGCAGCTTCTTGCCGGGAGCGTTGAACCACAAATCGATGCCGTTGCCCACACGCGCGTTCACGGCCTCCTGACAGAGATTGTAATAACCGCGGTCGAAGCGTGTTCCGGTGGCGGTCAGACACAGGCAGTTCCATGAGCCTTCGAGGTCCGGAAACTCGTTCCAGTGATAGACAAAACCCGAGCGACCCAAGCCCCAGGCGTTCTCCGTCTCAATCCAGCTTGACGACAGAAAAGCTTCCATACCCTTGGAGGGACGCTCTGGCGAACAGATAATCTCGGGGTCGCCACCCATGGGGCCGGTCATCCACTCGAAGTTCTCGGCACAGCCTTCGCAAAACGCCTGCACCGCTTCGTTATCCCAGTTATTGAACTTGCCCATCAAGGCGGTCAGATAGGTATAGAGTTTGCCGGCGTCATCTGTTGCCATGACAAACTGGCCGGATGCCGAGGTATTGCCACCTTCGCGTCCTTCCGGGGCTTTTTCAGCCAACAGTACCTTAGCGCCCTGCTCACAAGCAGATACTGCCGCGTTGGAACCGGCACCGCCGTAGCCCAAGACAACGACGTCGTACTCCGCGTCCCAACTGATGCTAGCCGTATTGCCAGTGCCTGTACCACCCGCAGGCGTGTCCTCCTGCGTGCAGCCTACAAGAGCGGCACCCGCTACCCCGGCAACACCTGCCGTCAGCGCTCCTTTAAGGAAATTTCTTCTTGAGAGTTCGGTGTCTGACATAGTATCCCTTTCCTTTCTTCTTCGGGGCCTCGATGCTTCAATCGAAGCCTCCTTTATTGCCCCTTTGTTGCCGGTTGCGAAAGGGAAACACAAGGTCGTTCGCGATATATCAAATCCCCTTGCAGCCTCACTGCGTCCCTCTCACATCCTCCTGAATTGCCGGCCCAAGGGGCCTTTCATTTCATTGTAGGGGGCTGTTAGGGCACGGGCAAATAGAAATAGTGGATACGAGATATACACGGATTTGCAAGTAGCTATTACAATATGAAATAGGAGGAGGAAGAGCCCTATGAACTGGGTATATCGGGCCGCAATCGGGCCACGATTAGGCCGTTGCGCGAGATTATACAAAGGCGCGGTGCTTCCCTTGCCTCCTTGCATAAGGTAGACTAGATTAACCTTGGGTAATCAAGAAAGGAAGGGAATGTTAAACCGTCGTCGCGTGCTCGCGCTTTCGTTTGTTGGCATGCTGAGCCTGCTCGAAGCCACGCTGCTCTCCGGATGCTTGGACAAGCCCGGGCAGGAGACAGACCCCTCCGCAAACCCTCCAACAGATTCTGCCACGGGCGAGCGGATAACGGAACTAAAAACCTTCAGTTCCTTTCTGTTCGACACCTATATCGAAATCAGAGCCGCCTGCGAACAACAGGTACTCGATTCCCTCAACGAACGGCTCATATTCTTTGAGAACACCTTCTCGCGCACCCGAGAAGGCTCGGACATCTACCGTATCAACAGCGCAAACGGCAAGCCCACCGAAATCCACGAGGAAACGGCCTTTCTCATCGAGCAGGCGCGCATCTACAGCGAGCTTACCAACGGGCTGTTCGACATCACCATCGGGGCAGTCTCAAGCCTTTGGGACTTCAAGGAAGGCATCGTACCCGACGAGGCCGTGCTTGCCGCCGCCGTCAATCATGTGGATTTCCGCGCCGTCAAACTCAGCGGCACCACGGTGACACTCGAGGATGCGGCAGCCCGCCTCGACCTTGGCGGTATCGCCAAGGGCTATGCCGCAGACGAAATGGCAAGGATGCTTCGCGAGGCAGGCTGCGAAAGCGCCCTCATCAACTTGGGCGGCAACATCTACGCGCTCGGCCTGAAGCCGGACGGCTCGCCTTGGAACGTCGGCATCCAAGACCCCTTGCGAGAGCGCGGTGCCATCAAGGCCGTTGTGCCAGCACGCGATTTGTCGGTCGTCACCAGCGGTCCCTACGAACGCGGCTTCGAGCGCAACGGCGTACGCTACCATCACATTCTCGACCCGCGAAGCGGATACCCAGTCGTAACCGATTTGGCCAGTTCTACGATTATCTCCGAGCGCTCCATCGAAGGCGACGCGCTGACCACCTGCTGCTTCCTTCTGGGGCTTGATGCCGCCTGCGACCTCGTGCAAAACCGCTCCGGCGTAGATGCGCTTCTCGTGGACGCAGCTGGCGAGGTAACTATGACGGACAACACGATAGCCGAGTTAATCTGATGAATGGCATGTGATGGACGGCGCAAAGACGGAAAAGCCGAGCGCGGCACGTGTCCCAAGCGCAATGCGCAAGCCGAGCATAACGCGCAGAAGCCTTCTGGTGGGAGCCGGGATTCTCGCCGCCTCCCTCGTCGCCCAAGGATGCATCATGCTTTTCGGCGCCCTTCACAAAGGACGCTTGGCGCTCATCACGGACGGCGACGGCACCGTCCGCGAAATCCCCCTCGACACCAATGGGCGAACGGAGATAACAACCGCCCTTGGCAGCAACACCATTGAGGTTGCCGACGGACAGATACGCGTCGTAGATGCCACCTGCGGCAACAGGGACTGCGTGCATCAAGGCGCCATCAGCAGCCCCGGCCAAACCATTGTCTGCCTCCCCAACCGCTTGGTCATACGCGTCGAAGGCTCCGAGGCAGACGGGCCCAACGGCAACGGCGGAGAAGGCGGGGGCGGTGGCAATAACGGAGGCAACGGACCCAACGGCTCCGAACCCCCACCCGCAGTCGACGTCATTTCAGGCTGAGCAGCCCGCCAAACCTTAAACCTCCAAGGGAGAATGATGCGCCCCACGCAAATGACACGAACCCGCATGCTGACCCAAATCGCGCTGCTCGCCGCCCTTGCGCTCGTGCTGGGCTACGTGGAATCCCTCGTACCGCTGCCCTCCTCAATCTACGGCGTTCGGCTCGGGCTCGGCAACATCTGCGTCCTGCTCGCCCTGTACCTCCTCAATACCCGCAGCGCCTTCATGGTCATGGTGCTAAAAGTGGGAATATCCGTCCTGCTTTTCGGCCCGCCTATGGCCATCATCTACAGCGCCGCCGGTGGCCTGCTCTCCTTCGCCGCCATGTGGCTCCTCAAGCGCTGGAACGGCGTCAACATCATCGCGGTAAGCATCGTCGCGGCCGTCCTGCACAACACAGCTCAAGTTCTCGTGGCAACCGTTCTGCTAGAAACGCCCGCCATCCTCCTCAACCTCCCCATCCTCGCCATCGTTGCCTGCGTCACAGGCACGCTTACCGGCTTCGTCGCCTCACAAGTACTAAAAGCCCTGCCCGAAACCCTCCGTCCAAAACCATAACACTCCCCTCTTTCCCCCTTTCTTTTAATGGGGATAAGAACGCCCCCAACCCTCCTTACCCCCGTCCCTTATCCCCGTATATCCTTTTAATGGCATTTGAGCAGATTTTCCGAGTAGAACACTTGAAGTGTTGGAGAGAGTTTGTTACCATGCGATTGAGTTAGAGAATGCTAACTTCTTGCCGTTGTGATGGCGATGTATTTTGCCTTGCCAACAACCGCACTTGCTGACGCGGGCGACGTAGAGGTAACGCTGCTTGGTACCGAGGCGGTCGATGTTCCAGGCAGCACCAATGTTGTTAATTACGTCATCCTCGGCGTTGATAACAACTCGTTTGGTGATGTTGACTACTTCATCGGCGGAACGCCCGTCGAGCCGAGCCTCGT
>JAIRTN010000012.1 GCA_031254905.1 Coriobacteriales bacterium | reverse complement strand
CTTAAGAACTTCGAGTCCATCGTGGAGCGCATAAACGCGCTCGAATCTGAAACGCAAAAAAAGTCGGACGAGGACCTTGCCGCTCAGACGGCAGACTTCCGTTCCCGCCTTGAGGCAGGGGCCTCTCTCGACGACGTTTTGCCCGAGGCCTTTGCCACCGTGCGCGAGGCGAGCCAGCGTACGCTCGGCATGCGCCATTTCGACGTGCAGCTCATCGGCGGCATGGCGCTCAATGCCGGGCAAATCGCCGAGATGAAAACCGGTGAAGGTAAGACCCTTGTCTCTACGCTCGCCGGCTATCTCAACGCGCTGTCCGCAGAGGGCGTACACGTCGTTACCGTCAACGACTATCTCGCCAAGCGCGACAGTGAGTGGATGGGGCGCATCTACCGCTTCTTGGGCATGGAAGTTGGGCTTATCCAAAACGGCATGCGCCTCGATGCTAAGATACCTGCCTACCAAGCGGACGTGACCTATGGTACCAACTCGGAGTTTGGCTTCGATTATCTGCGTGACAACATGGTGACGCGCGCTTCGATGCGCGTGCAACGTGGTCACGTCTTTGCCATCGTCGACGAGGTTGACTCCATTCTCATCGACGAAGCGCGTACCCCGCTCATCATCTCCGGTATTGGAACCCGTGCGGCGGATACCTATAACAAGTTTGCCCGCATGGCGCCCAATTTGCGTGAGGGCATCGATTTTGAGAGGGACGAGGCAAAGCGCACCATCTTTGCCACCGAGGCGGGGCTTCATAAGATGGAGGTGCTGCTCGGCATCGACGACATCTACGGCGACCCCTCCGGCATGCTCGTCAACCATCTGCAACAGGCCCTGCGTGCGCAGTTCCTCTTTAAGAAGGACGTCGATTACGTCGTGGTCGACGGCGAGGTTAAAATCGTCGATGAGTTCACGGGGCGCATCATGGAGGGCAGGCGTTACTCCGAGGGCCTTCATCAGGCCTTGGAGGCCAAGGAGCGCGTGCTTGTCCGCGAGGAAAACCAGACGCTGGCAACCATCACGCTCCAGAACTACTTCCGCCTCTATAAGAAACTCTCCGGCATGACGGGTACCGCCATGACCGAGGACGCCGAGTTTCGTCAGATATATAAGCTGCCCGTCATGGCGATTCCGCCCAACAAGCCGATTGTCCGCACCGACCACAACGACCTCGTGTATCGGACGTTTTCGGCGAAGTTTAACGCGGTGGCCGACGACGTTGCCGAGCGCCACGAGGCGGGCCAGCCCTCGCTTGTGGGTACGGTTTCCATCGAGAACTCCGAGCGGCTCTCGCGCCTGCTCGAGAAGCGCGGCATCCCGCATGAGGTCCTCAACGCGAAGCACCATGAGCGCGAGGCGCATATCGTCGCGCAGGCGGGACGCGCGGGCGCTGTCACCATCGCCACAAACATGGCAGGCCGCGGAACAGACATTCTGCTCGGCGGAAACCCCGAGTTTCTCACCGAAGAAATCCTCGCCAACAAGGGCATTCTGCCCGAGGAGGCGACGGACGAAGAACGCAAGAGCGCTCGCAAAGAGGCGGACGCCATCACCTCCGAGGAGCATCGCCTTGTTGTGGAGGCAGGCGGGCTTGCGGTCATCGGCACCGAGCGTCACGAGGCGCGGCGTATCGATAACCAGTTGCGCGGCCGTTCCGGACGTCAGGGCGACCCGGGCTCCACGCAGTTTTACCTCTCGCTCGACGACGACATCATGCGTTTGTTTGGCGGCGACCGTATGACCCGCATCGCCTCGCTCATGGAGCGCACCGACATGCCGGAGGACATGCCGATAAACTCGGGCATGGTATCGAAGGCCATCGAAAGCGCGCAGCGCCAAGTCGAATCCATGCACTTTGAATCCCGTAAACACGTCCTCGAATACGACGATGTTATGAATCGTCAGCGCGAGGCGATTTACGCGGAGCGCAACGCCATTCTCGACGGTAAGGACATCCACCAACGTGCCCTCGACATCATGCAGGACACCGTGGAAAAGGCGGTTTCCGCATACTGCGCCACCGTCAGCGACGACTGGGACTGGGATGGCTTGCAGCAATGGCTCAACGAGCTCACGGGCATCGACACCCTGAAGGTTCGCGACCTCGACCACGGCCAAGATGCCGAGAAACTCGCGGCCGCACTCTTTGACTACCTCGAGGGCATCTTCTCCGAGAAGGAGCAGAGCCTCGGTGAGGCGGGCATCCGTCAGCTCGAAGCGCAGGTCATGCTCCGTATCATGGATACGCGCTGGATGAACCACCTGCAGGAAATGGACTATCTCAAGGCCGGTATCGGCCTGCGCGCCTTTGGCCAACGCGACCCGCTTACCGAGTACAAAAACGAGGCCCACATGGCCTTTGGCGAGTTGCGCGACTCGATGTTCGAGGACTACCTGCGCACCATCCTCCGCATCAAGATTGTCGTGCCCGAGGAAGAATCTCCGCAACTCGAATCCGCGAAGTATTCCGGCCCCTCCGAGGATGTTCCCTCGATGATGGCCGATGCCCGTGCCCGGCAGCGCAGCGGCGCTGCGGGTGGCGCAGGCGGCGCAGGTGTAGGTGCGGGCGGCGCAGGTCAACGACCCGCTCCCACCAAGACTGCTACCATCATGAAGGACAAGGAAGACCCCTTTGCCAATGTGGGGCGCAACGACCCTTGTCCCTGTGGTTCGGGTAAGAAGTTCAAGAAATGTCACGGGGCAAACCAGACGCTGTGACGAGAAGCATCGCGCCTCATTTGTCTGTGGACGCGCGGGCACAGGGCCAGTGGCCAGAAAGGTAACGACGACCAAAACACTCATGGAAGACCTCTCACAACAGATTGGACAGCTACAGGCCCGCCTTGGCGAAGCTGAACACTATCTCCATCTCGCCGACAAGCGGGCAAATCTTGAGGAACTGGAAGGGGCCTTCGCAAAGCCCGGCTTCTGGGACGACCAGCAGCAGGCCGCGCGTCTGACCAAGCAGGCCGCCGACATCCGCGCCGACATCGAGGCATACGAGGGCGCCGCCGTGCTGCTTGAGGATGCGAAGGCCGCTGATGAACTGGCGCGCCTTGAGGATGACGAGGGGCTTTTTGAGGAGGCCGCCGACATTCTCTCCAAGCTGGAGTGCCGCATTGACGAACTTGAGTTGGCTTCGTGGTTTACCGGCGAACTCGATAGTGGCGATGCCATTATCTCCGTAAATCCCGGCCAAGGCGGACTTGAGGCGCAGGACTGGGCCGACATGCTCTTTAGGATGTATATGCGCTATGCCCAGCGCCATAGCTGGAAGGTTGAGGTACTCGACGCACCGGCTGGCGAGGTCATCGGCATCGACCACGCGACCTTCATCGTCAGCGGCCACAACGCCTATGGCATGCTTGCCGCCGAACAGGGTGTCCATCGCCTTGTGCGCATCTCGCCGACCGACGAGAAGAAGCGGAGGCAGACGACCTTTGCCGGCGTTGAGGTTCTCCCGGTGCTACCGGATGACATCGAAATCGAGATAAACGCCGCCGATTTGCGCATCGACGTCTATCGTTCGAGCGGGCCGGGCGGGCAGAGCGTCAATACGACCGATTCAGCGGTGCGCATCACCCATCTACCGACGAATACGGTTGTCACCTGCCAAAACGAGAAATCGCAGCTTCAGAATAAGGAAGCGGCGATGAAGATACTCCGCGCGCGGCTCTATGAGATGGAGCAGGCGCGCCGCGAGGCGGAACTCGAGGAACTTCGAGGGCCGCGTCATGAGGCATCGTGGGGTAATCAGATACGTAACTACGTGCTTTACCCCTACCAGATGGTGAAGGATGTCCGTACCGGTGTGGAGACAGGCAATGTCGATGCCGTGCTCGACGGCGACCTTGACCAGTTTATTGTCGCCTTTCTCCGCATGAAGGCCGCGGGGAACCCTCAGTAAATGGTGTGGGGCAGAAGGTTGGGGGAAATGCCGGACGTGCTGAGAAAGAGAAAGGTTCTCTCAAGATGACGTTTGACGCAAAAGCAATCGAGGATACGGCGACGGATATGCGCTGCGACATCCTCAAGATGATAGCGCTCGCCGGCAGCGGGCATCCGGGTGGCTCGCTTTCCGCGGCCGACATTCTCGCCGTACTGTACTTTGGCGACGTACTGCGCTATCGACCCGATGATTCCCGTTGGGAGGGGCGCGACCGCTTCATTTTGAGCAAGGGTCATGCCGCCCCCGTCCTCTACGCGGCGCTTGCGCGCGCGGGCTTCTTTGAGCTCGGCGAACTTGCGACCCTACGTAAGCTCGGCTCCCGCCTGCAGGGCCATCCCGATTCGCGGAAACTCCCCGGCGTTGAGGTAGCGACCGGCTCTCTTGGCCAAGGGCTCTCCATCGCTGCGGGAATGGCCTACGGGCTTGCCATGAACGACCGCGGCGACCAGCGGGTTTACACCCTTTTGGGAGATGGCGAACTTCAGGAAGGGCAGGTGTGGGAGGCCGCCATGTTCGCCGCTCACCAACGCCTCAACAATCTTATCGCCATCGTAGACAACAACGGGCTTCAGATAGACGGCGCGCTTGACGAGGTGGTTGGATTAGGAGATATCACCGCTAAGTTTTCTGCCTTCGGCTGGACGACCCTTGAGGTTGATGGCCACGATATTGTGCGGCTTAAGCAGGTCTTTGATGAGGCCGATGAGGCTCTTGCGCAAGGCAGGGGCCCCGTTGCCATCATCGCCCGCACCGTGAAGGGCAAGGGCGTCAGTTTTATGGAGAACCGTTGCGGCTGGCACGGAAAAGCGCCAAGCGACGAACAGTGCGACAGCGCGCTTGAGGAGTTGGCCCTCACCCTCTCCCAACAGGAGAGAGAGGAGGTGTTTTGATGGTGGAGAAGAAGGCAACCCGCGCCGCCTATGGCGAAACACTCGTTGAGCTACTCGCGGAAGGTGTTGATGTCTGTGCCGTCGACGCCGACCTCTCCGGCTCGACCACGAGCATAAAGCTCAAAGAGGCCGACGCCGCGCGTCACATCAACGTCGGCATAGCCGAGCAGAACATGATAGGGGTGGCGGCGGGACTTGCGCTGACGGGCAAGACGGTCTTTACCGGCTCTTTTGCCATCTTCGGCACGGGACGCGTCTATGACCAAATCAGAAATACGGTGTGCTACGGCGCGCTTGACGTAAAGATTGCCCCCACCCATGCAGGCATCAGCGTTGGGCCCGACGGGGGCAGCCATCAGATGATTGAGGATATTGCGCTCATGCGTGTGCTTCCTAACATGCGCGTGCTGGTGCCGGCCGACTACTGCGCGGCAAAGGCGGCCATCCGCATCGCCGCGCTCACGCCCGGCCCCTTCTATATACGCCTTGGCCGCTCAAACGTGCCCCAAATCTATCCCGACACAAAGGGCTTTGCGCTTGGCGGGGCGCGCGTGTTGCGCACCGGCGAGGATGTCACCATCGTCGCCTGCGGCATTGAGGTCGATTTCGCTCTGCAGGCTGCTGAAATGCTTGCCACCGAGGGCATCGAAGCGGAAATCATCGACGCCTTCTCGCTCAAGCCTCTCGACGGAGCAACCATCCTCGAATCGGCGCGCAAGACAGGCTTTGTCATCACCGCCGAGGAACACTCGATTATTGGGGGTCTCGGTTCTGCCGTCGCGGAGTTGCTGGCCGAACATCCCGACATCCTGTACAAGCCTCTCGGGCGTATCGGCGTGCGGGACCGCTTCGGCACATCGGGCGAACCCGAGGAGCTTTTTGGGGAGTACGGCCTTGATGTGCAGGCAATCTATAACCTTGTGGTACAATGATATAAAACTTTATGCCGATACCAGAGACTGGCGAGGGACACGACCCTGGTGCTGCGGTGGCGGTGTGAAGCACTTAGCTCCCGCATGAATTGACCATTAAACGAACGGAGTGAATGTGACAGGAGAAAATCAGGCCGATTTCCCGCAACCCTCTCGGCCTAACCCGGTTCTTATTCCCGGGGGAATGCCTCCCTCAGCAAGACCTATCCCGCAGCGTCCCACAAACGAGGACGCTACCCAGCAGATACTCGAAGAATTGCTTAACGCGACGGCCGCGGCCCCTGCGGCACCGTCCGTATCCGCACCCTTTCCCGCGGTATCGCTTCCCGGTAATGCCGCGGCGTCAGGCGCGATGCCTGCCGTGTCCGCCTCGGGTGCGATGCCGATAACTCCGGCACCGGGTGCCACTCTGCCGGCCACTCCCGCACCGGGCGCAACCGCCCCCGCCGCGCCGGTACCCGTGGCGGTTGCCAACTCAAATCCCGTCGCGGCCCCCGTCCGCAGCGCTTCCACAACCGCGCAAACCACGCAAACCGCGCAAGCTGCCCAAACCACACAAACCGCCCCCGTCCTTCCCGCCACGCCTCCCATCACCAACAAGCGTGGGCAGCGGGATTCCGCGGCGGCGCGCCAAACGGCCAGCAACGTCCCGGTCATCCTTTTCGACGGGGTCAGCAAGGTCTATTCCGCGCAGCCCAACAAACCGGCCCTCAGCAATGTCTCGCTGAGGATATTCGCCGGGGAGTTCATCTTCCTCGTTGGGCACTCGGGCAGCGGGAAGTCGACCTTCATCCGCCTCATAAACCGCGAGATTGTCGCGACGAGGGGGCGTCTCACCGTTGCGGGCGAGGACGTCATCCGCATGCGCAACTGGCGCGTTCCCTACCTGCGCCGCAATATCGGCTGC
>JAIRTN010000083.1 GCA_031254905.1 Coriobacteriales bacterium | reverse complement strand
CGGCTTCGGCACCGACGGCAGCATCTGGGGCGGCGAGGCACTCATCGCAAGCCTCGAAGACTTCGAACGCTTCGCTCACCTGCGCCCCGTCCCCCTACCCGGCGGTCGCGGGGCCATCGATAACCCCGCGCGCATGGCTTGGGCCTACCTGCGACTCCTCGGCCTCACAGAACACCGCGGCGCAGCGCCGCTCGCCGCAACGCTGGGCACGGACAGAGTGCTGCTCCTCGACCAAATGATGGCCGCCCACATCAACACGCCCACGACCTCCTCGATGGGGCGCCTGTTCGACGCCGTAAGCGCGCTTGCAGGCATCCGCGCCACAAGCAGCTATGAGGGGCAGGCTGCCATCGAACTCGAGGCGGCGCTCTACAACACGGCAACGGGCGCGCCGATTGTCGACCCCGACCCTCAAGCGGCCGCCGAGCGTTATCGCTTTGCGCTGGGACGGGTGGACACACAGGATGAGGGGCGCGGGGACGAAGGTAATAAATGGGGACAAGGAGCGGGCGCACCTGAGGGCGCGGCCGCCCCAAATCCCCTTACCCCCGCGGACACAACCGCCCACCCTGCCGCGCCCGGCACTGAGGGCGCGCTGCGCTGCGCGCTCGAAATCGACCCCACGCCCCTGCTGACGGCTTTGCTGGAGGACCGTGCCGACCTTATCCCCATTCCAATACTCTCTTTACGCTTTCATGACGCGGTGGTGCGTCTTATCGCCGACTTGTGCGAGCATGCACGTATGCTATATGGTCTTTCGACCGTGACTCTCAGCGGAGGCGTGTTCATGAATCGCTACCTTCTCTCGCAAAGCCTACCCCTGCTCGAAAGCGAGGGTTTTACGGTTTTGCTCAACCGCAACCTGCCCGCCAACGACGGGTGTATTTCCTACGGGCAAGCGGCCATTGTTGCCGCACGCCTTACGCGCATGGCCGCCGACGGCCTTCTGCTGGGGACCTGAGGTGTCCGCCGATGCGCCGTGCCCAGACCGCAAAGAAAGGATGTTGAGATGTGCCTTGCAATACCGGCCAAGATTTTGACGATAGACGATGACCGCATCGCCGAGACTGATATGCTGGGGATTCGTCGTATGACCGCCCTCGATTTGGTGCCGCATGCGCAGGTGGGCGACTACGTTTTGGTGCATGCGGGCTATGGAATTGAGGTTGTGAGCGAGGAAGCGGCCCAAGAAACGCTTGACCTTATCCGCGAGTTTCCCGAACTTGTCGCCGCGGATAGTTAGGCGCGGGAGATGAAGATGACCGGTACGCCTTTTGATTCGTTTAGAGACCCGCAGCTCGCCCGTGAACTGCTGGAGCGCATCGTTGGGCTTGCGGCGCGACTGGCTGGGCGCAGCGAGCGCCCCGTCAACCTCATGGAGGTCTGCGGTACCCATACCGTTGCGATTGCGCGGAGCGGGTTTCGCTCGCTGTTGCCGGATACCGTCAGGCTGCTGAGCGGCCCGGGCTGCCCGGTCTGCGTGACGGCGAACCGCGACATCGACCGCGTAATCGCGCTGAGCCGATGTGAGGGGGTGACGATTGCCACCTTTGGGGACATGGTGCGCGTGCCCGGCTCCTCGACTTCTCTTGCCAAGCGCAAGGCTCAGGGCGGGCGCGTTGAAGTCATCTACTCCCCCCTCGACGCGCTGCGTTTGGCGCAGGAGCGCGCGCAGGAACATATCGTTCTTGTGGGCGTTGGCTTTGAGACGACCACGCCGCTTGTTGCCGCGACTATCGAACGCGCTGCTGCGTTGGGGCTGGAGAATTTCTCGGTGATTTCGGCGCATAAACGGGTGCCGCCCGCACTGAACGCGCTCGTCAACGACCCTGAGGTTGCCCTTGACGCGCTCATCTTGCCGGGACATGTCAGCACCATCCTCGGCGCCGAGCCCTATGGCTTTCTTGCCGAGGAGCACGGCATCCCCGGCGTGATAACGGGCTTTGAGCCGGTCGATGTGCTGCAGGGCATTGCGCAGCTACTTGAGCAGCTTCTTGAGGGCAGGGCGGCCATCGAAATCGCCTACCGCAGAGCCGTCGCGCCTAAGGGCAATCCGATTGCGCGGGCCACCATCGAGCGCGTTTTTGAGGTCTGCGGAGCCGAATGGCGCGGCTTGGGGAGCATCGAGGGCTCCGGCTACATTATTCGGGAGGCCTTTGCCCGCTTTGACGCGACACGGCGTTTTGAGGCCGAACTCGAACGCGAACTTGAGCCGACGGTCGAAGCGCCCGGCTGCCGTTGCGGAGATGTGCTGCGCGGCGTTCTTTCCCCCGTCGACTGCCCGCTCTTTGACCGCGTATGCACGCCGGTCAACCCCGTGGGGCCCTGTATGGTATCAAGCGAAGGCAGTTGTGCGGCCTTTCAGCGCTACAAGATAAGGTGAGGACTGATATGGATACGATACTTCTCGCGCACGGAAGCGGCGGCTCGATGATGCACGAACTCATCGAGGGACTGTTCATCGAAGCATACGGCTCCGAGGCCCTCAGACAGGGCGACGACGCGGCCGTGCTTGCGTTGCCGCAACAGGGCG
>JAIRTN010000058.1 GCA_031254905.1 Coriobacteriales bacterium | reverse complement strand
CAGGGGCGTCCGATGGTCTCAGGAGCGGTGGTTGCGGCGCAAGAGGGTGTGACGAATTGAGGCCATGTGGGAGCGCCGGGTTACAGGCCTTGTCTTGGCGGGTGTGAGTGGTAAGGCGCCGAGGCGTATAACCCGGCGCGAGTATAGCCGCGGGCGGTCGCGTGGCGGATGCCTCGTGTACACGATGGGAGCGGCGATGGATTTGCACATACGATGGGGCACCGCTCCGTGTGTGCGATGGCAGCTTGCGGGTAAACGGGGGTGGGTTGTGGAATTTTGCCGAACAATGTGAGGGGAAAGGGGTATACTCTTACACGGTATGCCCAACCATCGAGTAATAATGTCTGGCGAATACTGTTCGCCCAGATGTGAAGGAGTGTGCGGGAGACTGTGCTGACTGCCCCGATTGTCTGCGTTATCGTCTTCGCGATTATCTTCGAGTTTATCAATGGATTCCATGATACTGCCAATGCGATAGCCACGTCGGTGTATACGCGTGCGCTGTCCGTTGGCGCGGCCATTGCTCTTGCCGCGATTATGAACTTCTTGGGGGCCCTCGTGTTTGAGGGGGTTGCCAAGACCATCAGCACCGGGCTTGTCAGTTCGCAGCTTGAGCAGTATGTTGTGCTGGCCGCCTTGCTGGGGGCAATCGCGTGGAACCTGTTTACGTGGTGGAAGGGAATCCCCAGTTCCTCATCCCACGCCCTTATCGGAAGCCTTCTCGGCGCGACAGTCGTCTACACGGCCTCCCTTGAGGACATCATCTGGTCGGGCGTGCTTGAGAAGGTCGTCATACCGCTCTTTACCTCGCCGCTCATCGGTTTCCTCCTCGGTTATTCCCTCATGAAACTCATCCATCGCCTTCTCCTCAGCCGTCCCCGCTCAAAGGTCAACGGCGTGTTCTCGCGGCTTCAGATTATCTCTGCCGCCGCGGTAGCCTTCATGCACGGAACCAACGACGCGCAAAAGACCATGGGGGTCATTACGTTGGCACTTTTTACGGGCGGGCTACTGCCAAGTCCTGAGCATATACCGCTGTGGGTAAAGCTGCTCTGCGGCGCGACGATTGCCGCCGGAACCTCTGTGGGGGGTTGGAAAATCATGAAAACCGTCGGCGGCGGCATGACGAAACTTGAGCCTGCCGGTGGCTTTGCCGCACAAACCACGTCGGCGGCGGTCATCGGCTTGATGACCCTCATCCACGCGCCCATATCGACGACGCAGGTCATCACAACCTCGGTCATGGGCGTGGGTAGCGCGCGGCGTCTTAAAGCCGTCAAATGGAAACTCGCCCAAGACATTGTGCTGACATGGATTATCGCGATTCCCATTTCCGCGCTGCTCGGTGGGCTGTTTACGGTGCTCATCCGGGCCTTTGTAGGCGCATAATAGCAAGAGCATATACTAGCGCAGACGCAGGCACAGCAGACACAAAGCACGAGTACAGCAGGCACAACAGGCAACGGCACGAAAACGACAGGAACAACAGGCACGACGATGCAAACACCCCTCTACGAACCGGACAGAAAAACGCGCCCCGTGCTGGCGGGTCTTTGCTTCTCATCCATCATCGCCGCCGGCTGGGTGCTGGCACTCTGGCTGGTTGGCGACCTCAACCTCGCCGCAATCGACGCGACCGTTTTATATCTCGTGGAGCAAAGCGTCCCTGCCGCCGGGCCGTCCACGTCACTTTACGCCTTCATCATCGTCACCTCCCACGCAGCCCTCAGCAGCGTTATGGGCCCCGGCGCGGCGGCCTTCCTCCTCATCACCGTTCAAGGGCTGGCCATCCCCTGCGCCTGCGTCTGGGCACTTCTGTGGCTCTACGGCAAGGGCGCGCCCCTGTGGCTGGTGCTTATTCTCGCGCTCGGATGCGCCGCCCTCTTGTCACTTGCTCGTGTTGTTGTGGAGCCAAACGGGGGCACCTTGTCTGTCGCCCTCCTCTTTGTCCTGACACTTTGGCTGGTCGATGCCGTTGCGGACAACTGCGGCAGGCTGCGTCGGGTGCTGCCGCGGCTTTTCCTCTTTGTTGTGATTGCGCTTCTGCCCCTGCTTGAGCCGTCCTTGCTTGTCGTGAGCGTTGTCACCCTTATCGCCATCGCCTTCACGCCAACGCGGATAAAGGCCCGCCTTTTCCTTTGGGCACTCCCCGCGCTCGTCCTTGTCCCCATTATTCTTTTTATGCTCTTTCCTCGTCTTGGATGGACGATTGACGCCCTCAGTTATCTGCGCGACGCGTTTACCTTCAACGCGGTGTTTTTGCATGCTTTGCCGCTTGTTCCTACGGCGCTTGTCCTCGTGTGGGTTCTTTTGAACCGGCGGCCGCGCTATGCCCTGCCCTTTGTGCCGCTTATTGCCTTTGGGTTGCTGGCGCTGTTTTTGCAGCCGCGGCATCTTCCGGAGGCGGGGTTACTTGCCAGCCTGTTTCTTTTGTGTTTGGCCTTTCTTGCGCAGGTTCCGCTCATACGGGAGTATCGCGACGACAAGTGGGAGTTGCGTGCGCGTTTTGCGACGGCGCGGGCGGCGGTGCCGGAGGAGGAGCGTGGTGAGCGGGCCGAGTTGGCGTGCGCGACTTTGCTTGCGCGGCTTCAGGAGCGGGTTGCGCCTACGGATGGTTATGTGGGTCTTTACATGGCGCGAGGAGGGGAGATGCCGGTTGAGCCACTTGCCGTTGCGCTGGGGGCGCTTGGGTATCATATTGCCTATCCCGCCCTGTCGCATGACAGGGAGATGGCTTTTTACACGACGATTGGGGTCAACAACGAGGCGCTTTTTGACGCGCTCGTGAGGGGTGAGGTGGGCGCGCTCGACTTCGGGAAGCTGAATCGCGTCGAGCCTTCCGAGATGATTGCCTTGGTGGTGCCCGGGCTTGTATTCGACAAGGATTGCTATTGTGTTGGGCGGGGAGAGGGGCATTACGACCGCTATCTTGCGCAGATGGAGAAGGAAATTCTCGCGTGGGGCATAGGGTTTCGTGAGCAGTTGGTGGAGTCGGTGCCTGTCGAACCGCATGATAAGGCTCTAAGCGGCATTGTTGTGGTGTAATCTGCTACAATAGTGTGGCCATTTCCCGGTAATATCTCAGGTATAAAAAGGAATCAGGAATGATTGAGCGATACGCGCGCAAGGAAATGAACGACATATTCTCACCCTTCCGCAAGTTCGCACTTTGGATGGAGATTGAGTTGCTCGCCTGCGAGGCGCAGGCCGAACTCGGCGCAATCGGCATAACGGCTGAGGAAGCCGCATGGATTCGCGAACACGCGGCCTTCGAGATTGAGCGAATAGATGAGATTGAGCGGGAGACAAACCACGACGTCATCGCCTTTCTCACCAACATGGCCGAACATATCGACGCCGATATTCCTGAGGGTGCGGCCCGGCCGTCGCGCTGGGTGCACTATGGTATGACCTCCAGCGATTTGGGGGACACGGCCCTTTGTTGCCAGATAACGCAGGCCCTTGACCTCGTGATTCGCGACGTGCGCAGGCTTGGCGCGACCGCGAAGGCGCGCGCCTTTGAACACAGGGACACTCTGTGCGTGGGCAGGACGCACGGCATTCACGCCGAGCCGATGATTTTTGGCATGAAATTCGCGAGTTGGGCATGGGCGCTCAAACGCGCCGAAACGCGGTTGCTTGAGGCCCGCGCCGTTATCGCGACGGGCGCCATCAGCGGGGCGGTCGGTAGTTATTCGAGCATCGATTCCTTTGTTGAGGCCTTTGTTTGTGAGCGGCTCGGACTTGTGCCCGACCCGCTTTCTACTCAGGTGGTTGCGCGGGACCGCCACGCGCAGGTGGCCGCCGCGCTTGCCCTTACCGCCGCGACGCTTGAGCAGATGGCAACCGAGGTACGCGCCCTCCAGAAAAGCGACACCCTTGAGGCGGAGGAGCCGTTCTCGGAAAAGCAGAAGGGTTCCTCGGCGATGCCGCATAAGCGCAACCCCATCATCTGCGAGCGCGTCTGCGGCCTTGCGCGCGTCATCAAGGCAAACACGCAGGTAGCCTTTGACAATGTTGCGCTGTGGCATGAGCGCGATATTTCCCATAGTTCCGCGGAGCGCGTTGCGCTGGTTGACAGCTTTCTTGCCCTCGATTACATCCTCTCGCGGATGCAGGGCGTGGTGGAAGGGATGAAGGTGTATCCCGAGAATTGCCGGGCGAATCTTGAGCGCACCCGAGGGCTCATCTATTCGAGTAAGGTTCTTCTTGCGCTTGTTGATACCGGGATTACTCGTGAGGCCGCTTATGAAATCGTCAAGCGTAACGCGATGGCGGTGTGGGAGGATATACAGCAGGCAAGACAAGGGGCGGGCTTCAGGGAGCGCGTCGAGGCAGACGCGGATGTCCGGTTAGGCGCGGCTGAGTTGGACAGGCTGTTTGACCCTCGACATTTCCTTACCCGGAGCGCTTTGCTATTTGAGCGCCTTGAGAACCTGGAGTTTTAGTGTGAACCCTGTCATCGTCATCCCGACATACGTGGGAACAAAACGGAGAACGCCGAACTACAACATCGTCGCGACCTACGACCACGTCACCCCGCTGACGCACCAAGGCGAACTACCCCGCTGCCTCGCGTCGCTGAGGGACAACGGGATAGCGGCGCCTATTTTGCTGCTCGTTGTCTCGGAAAACGGCGTGGAGCGCGATGCCTCGGCCAAAATCCGCGAGATTGCCGCGGCCTTCAGAGAGAACCTCGACATCCGCGTTTTTGATGCGGATGTGCTGACTTTGTTCCATGCGCGCGCCGAGCAACTCGGGCTGGCGGGCATCAAGGAGAGCATCTCGCTTACCGGCTACGGGGCAACCCGCAACTTTGGGCTTGTTGTCTCCGCAACCTTGGGCTTTACGGAAATCATCTTCATCGACGACGACGAGGTTGTCTGCGGCCCCGATTTCCTCGAACGCGCGCTTTACGGTCTTGGAAAACTCTCCAAGAAGGGCATACCGGTGCTGGTGAAGTCGGGCTTTTACACCGACCGCGGCGGGCACTGGAAGTCGAAGGCGACGCGCGCGTGGTATAACCGCTATTGGGAGCAAGGCGAACTGTTTAATCGGTGGATTACCCGCGCGATGTCGGCGCCGCGCCTCTCACGCTCAAATGTTTTATACGGCGGTCTGATGGCGATACATCGCGAGGCCTGTCGCCGCGTTTCCTTCGACCCGTGGATTCCGCGGGGCGAGGACCTCGACTACCTGCTCAACGTCCGCATGTACGGCGGCAGCGTGTGGTTCGACAACAAGTGGTCGGTACAGCACCTGCCCCCGACCGAGCGCAACGAGGCCCAGCGCTTCAGGCAGGACATCTACCGCTGGATATACGAACACCGCAAGCTGGAGTTCTCAAAGACGCAGATAGACCTCCTCCAGATACAGCCGCACTCGCTTGACCCCTATCCCGGCCCCTTCCTCGAAAACTCGATTACCACGCGCGTGTTTGTAACGGCGCTGTTGCGCACCATCGGCCGCCCAAACGACAGGCAGGGCTACTTCAGGGCCGCGCAGGTCGCGCGCCGCGAGGCGAAGGCCTACGCCGAGATGTTCTGCTCGAAGTATTTTGAGTTCCAGTTTGGCTGGCCGCAGGTGCTGGGTACGCTTGAGGCCGACCCGCAACTCCAGAGGCTTTTCGACGAGGCCACGCGCGTGAGGGGAGCGATGACCTCTGACCCCTCCGCGTCGGGGGTTAGCCGGGCTGTTGTGGGGGCTGGGGGTGTTGGTGCCGCCGGGGTGCCTGTTGGTGCTGCTGGGGCCGCTGGGGCCGCTGGGTTGGCCGCGCCCGCCCTCGCCGCTCCGCCCATTGTCACTCCACCCACCGTCACCGCCTCCGTTGCCGTCGCGCCCAATAACCCCGCGGCCGCCTCCGTGGTTGCCGTCAGGTCCGCGGCCGGCCTCGACCCCGCGGCGGTGGCTGCTGCGACCCCCGCCGTCGCCCCCAAACCCGACCTTTTCGACTTTGAACTTGACCTTGAGGCACTTGGTATCGATGTGGACGACGATTAACCAACCCCCGGCTTCACCGGCGCTCCACCCGCAGACGCTCTACCAACCCCGCCCGCTGGCCCCCTACCAACCGGCTTCACCGGCGCTCCGCCAACTCACGGCGCCCCACCAACCCCGCCTCTCGCCCTCCTTCTCATGAACGTCTTTCTTTTCGTCCTCATAGCCCTTTTCGGCGTTCTCGTCGGCATCCTCTCAGGCATGTTCGGCATCGGCGGCGGCACCATGGTCATCCCGCTCCTCAACCTGATATTCCGCCTGCCCATCCTCACCTCAACGGCAACCTCCCTGTTCGTCATCGCCCCAACCTCGCTCTCCGGGGCGTGGCGCCACCTCCGCCAAGGCACGGTCGACGTGCGCGCGGCCGTCACCATCGGCCTCTCCGGCGCCGTCGCGTCCACCTTCAGCGCCTCCATCTCCGACCGCCTCCCCGACCTCCTCATCCTCCTCGCGGCGGTCTCCGTCATCTTATACAGCGCGAGTTCCGTCATGCGCTCGGCCTTCAAAAGCCCTGCTGCCCCTCAAAAAGAGAATAATGGGGAGAAGAACGGCACGCAAAAGAGCCCGTTACTCTCCCGCATATTCCTTGGTCTTTTCGCTGGCTTAGTCGCGGGCGTCGTCGGGGTCGGAGGGGGCTTCATCATCGTGCCCATCGGCATTACGTACTTTGGCTATTCCTTCAAAAAGGCGAGTGGCACCTCGCTTCTCTCCATTGCTCTTATTGCGATACCCGGCATCATTACCCACGCCATACTTGGTCATATCTGGTATCTTTATGGCATTGCACTCATGGTTGGCACGATACCGGGCGCGAATCTTGGTGCCAGATTGATAACCAAGATACCTGAGAGGAAGGCGCGTTTTGCCTACGCTGGCCTGCTCATACTCTCGGGAATCATGCTCGTCGTCAACCGCGTGGCGTTTGGATAGGAAGGATATTTCGTGCCAAAACGGAATCTCACCCTGATAGAGGTTTTTCTCATGTCGGTGGTTGTCTTGCTGGTTTTTATCGCGGGTGTTTCGCTGTTTATGCGCGCTCATTGGGCGCTGACGGCTATATGTCTGCTCAGCGTCATTCTCCTCATCTCCGTCATGGTCCGCTCATCCATCGACCCCGACCGTCTGCGCGCGCGCCAGTCCGAGCGCATGCTCAAGATAGCCGCGAGTACGCTGACCTATATGCGCACAGGGCTTAACACCGAATCAGCCGAGGCGGTTTGCAACCTCCTTTTGCCGGCAACCTCCGCCAATGCCGTCGCAGTTACCGACTGCGACAAGATTCTCGGGTTTGCGGGTGCCGAAAAGGAACTGCACGAGGCGGGGACACCCATCAAGACCGAGTTGACCAAGTATTCTTTGCGCAGCGGCGAAATGCAGGTTATAACCTCGCATGAGGAGATAGGCTTCCCCGATGGGGGCACCATATTTCAGGCGGCCATCGTCGTGCCGATTGTTCCTCGCGACGAGGTTGTTGGGACGTTGAAGTTCTACTACCGTTCGGCGAAAAAGATAGATGAGACCGAGCAGGCGGTTGCCTACGGTCTTTCGACCTTGCTTGCCATGCAGCTGAGCCTCGGAGACCTCGAATACCAGCGGGAACTCGCCGCGAAGATGGAGCTCAAGGCGCTTCAGGCGCAAATCAGGCCACACTTCCTCTTTAACACCATCAACACGATTGCCGCGCTCATCCGCACCGACCCAAGTCGGGCGCGCATTCTTCTCAGGGAGTTCGCGACCTTCTACCGCCGCACGCTCGAAGGCTCGCTTGATAGCATCACGCTTGAGCAGGAATACCTTCAGACCCTGCGCTACCTCGGCTTTGAGATTGCGCGCTTCGGAGCCGACCGCATATCGCTTACCAGCGACATCGAAAAAGGGCTTGAGAGGATACAGGTCCCCGCCTTCATCATCCAACCCCTTGTCGAGAACGCGGTGGGACACGGGATGCGTGAGGACGCACCTCTCCACATAGAATTGAGCGCTCGCGTGCATGACGGGAACGTGCTTATCCGCATCCGTGATGACGGGCGAGGGATGTCGGAAGGTGCCTTGAACCACATGTTTGATTCGGGAATCGCGCACGCGGGGGTTGCTCTCAAGAACGTTGACGACAGATTACGCGGCTTTTTTGGCAGAAAGGCTCACTTAGAGGTACAATCGGAATTGGATGTTGGAACAACGATATCCATGAATCTTGGACCGATGATTGATTTGGAAGTTGAGACTAATGATTAGAGCAATTATTGTTGACGATGAAGCCCCGGCGCGTTCCGAACTACGGTTCCTGCTGGACGAAACCAAGCAGGTTGAGATAGTAGCCGAGGCATCTAATGTCCGCGAGGCAATCGAGCGCCTGAAAGAGAAGGGCGCTGACGTGATGTTCCTCGACATAAGCATGCCGGGGGCAAGTGGCCTGCAACTTGCTGAGGCCCTCAGCCACCTCAAGTACCCGCCCGCCATCGTATTTGTCACCGCCCACAGCGAACACGCCGCCAAGGCTTTTGACGTTAACGCCGTTGATTACCTCGTTAAGCCGGTCGAAACCGACCGCCTGCAGCAGGCACTGACAAAGGTACGACACTATGTCGCCACGTTTTCTAAGGAGCAGCCCGCCGAACGGATTTCTGTGGAGAAGGGCGGCAAGAAACTCCTCATATCGACCGATAAGATTCGCTACATCATGGCGAAGGACGATTACTCCTACCTCCATACGGACACCGACCGCTATCTTTCCACGGTAAGCCTCGCGCAGCTTGAGGCGCGTCTTGAGACCTATGGATTCTTCCGCGTGCATCGGCGCTATCTGGTCAACCTCTCCTGCGTGGAGGAGGTTACGCCGGTCAGCGGTGGAACGCTGCTTCTCACGCTTTCGGGCGAGGAGGAGAATATTCCTGTCTCCCGCCGCCGCGTGGCGGCACTCAAAAAAGCACTGGGCCTCTAAGGAGGCCCTCGGGCGCCCCATAGCCTGTGGGCGCCCCCTCGCTCCCTACTCGCCCCACCCATAACGCGGCGCTCCTAGGTTCGGTTGTCATTTCGAACGCAGCCCGAAGGGCGCAGAGAGAAATCTAGTCTTGCGGCTGCGAGCCGGGTCAAGAAAACGCGGCGCTCCAACGGGCGGCGTACTCGCTACACCCCTCTGCGCCGCAACCTCCGCATAAGGACGTTCCGATGCCGTCCGTAAGACTGGATTTCTCGCGTTGCTCGAAATGACGGTGGGACCTGCGCGTATCTCAGAGGTTGTCAGTGCGATCGGAGCCGCAGGCGTAGAGAGACATCG
>JAIRTN010000051.1 GCA_031254905.1 Coriobacteriales bacterium | reverse complement strand
GTCGAATCAAAAAAACGCGGCGCTCCGGCTGAGCCTCAACTTGCAACACCCTCTTGCGCCGCAACGTCCACTCGCTTTTGTTCCGATGCCATCCGCACGACTAGATTTCTCGCGGTGCTCGAAATGACAACCTAGAAGCACTTTTGGGCTTCATGCATAACAAGGCCCGTCAAGGCACGCATGGTCTGCGGGGAGGGGGTCTGCGGGAGGGGTTTGGGGATTTTGGGAATTGTGTCAAGCTGACGGGGTTATTTTCAGTAGAATGTATCTTGTCAATAAACGGGCTGATACCTGAGAGGGGAGCCTGAAATGATTTGTAGTAGATGTGGTCGAGAGGTAGCAGACAACGCGAGGACTTGTAAGTATTGCGGTAAGGTTTTCGAGCCGCAGATTGCGTCCGCGCCTGAACTTCCGCCCGAGCCAAAAGCCCCGCCCGAGCCGCCCGAGCTGTCGGCGTTTTGGGAAACAGACACTCTCCGGGAGCCAAAGACGCTTCAGGAAGCTGCCACCACCTCCCGCACCCCTTCCACCTCCCGCACCTCCTCCTCCGGCGCCACCTCCCGCACCCCTTCCACCACTACCTCCACGTCAAAGAAGAAGGGCCAATACGCGCCGCCCAAAGGCTCCCCGCAGGGATTTCCGCCCCCGCAGGTTGCTTCGCAGCGTCAGGCGCGCCCGACCTTATCCCCACCTCCTCCTCAAAGCAGGCCCGTCCAACCAGCTGCGCCCCAGCGCCCACCTCAACCCGTCATCCAACAGCGTCCCCCTCAACCAACTACCGCCCAGCGGCCAGCCCCCCGCCAACCCAAAAGCCGCTGGCGAACCGTCGTCGTGCTCATCATCATCGCCACGCTGCTCTATGCGATAGGAACCAACCTCGACAACTTCTCCTTCCTCTGGGACACGGATTCCTCAAGAGCCACCGAGCAGCCGGGCGGCAACTCCCTGCTCAACGAGGACGACTTCAACGCCGGCGACATCCTGCTGAGCAGCGACGTCGTAACAATCATAATCAACAGGGGCACGGAGGGCTTCGACGAGGAGTACGGCTGGTACCAAGTCGGCTGCACGGTCGAGAACAAAACCGACAAAGTGCTGGGCCTGTACTTCGACTACGACACGAGCATCGACGGCATCGGCGCCGACGAACTCAACATCGGCATACTGCCCCTCGCGTACGGCGAAGCGGCCTTCCCCCCAAACAGCGTGTCAGAAGGCATCATCATGCTCGGCCTCCCCGAGCCCGGCGCCACGCACCTCGCGGGCACCCTCATCGTCTACGAGGAAAGCAGCTCCGAAATCCTCAAGCAATATTCCGTCAGAATGGCGCGCCTGTAGAAAAGCGTTTGTTAAATGGGGATGAGAACGGCCCGTTTTGGGAGTTGCGTGTCTCACATAAAGAGGGTTCCAAGGCAGATGAGAAAGGCAAGCGACAGCGCGACGATGAGCCACGGGCTGGAAAACGCGATGGCGAAGGGGCGCGCCTTGGGCTCGGCGGGCATTACGGGGGCGGCCGGCGCGTAGGCTGGCGCGTAGGCTTGCGCGTAGGCCGGTGCGGAGGCTGGCGCGGCGGCGTTGACGAAGCCGGGCTGGGAGGGCTGCCCCGAGAAGCCGGGAACTATTCCAAGAACCGACGAGATGCTCGCTGGTTTGCCAGCGCGTACGCCCTCCTGAAAGGTGCGGAATCCCAGTGCGGCGGCGACGATTCCGACGGCGAGAAGGGCGAGGTAGATGCCTATTACTATAAGTATTTCGGGGTCGGCAAACATGAGGGCCATCGCGAAGCCGTTGTTAATTATGTGCAGAAGCATGGACCATTTGATGGAGAAGCGCAGCGCGCAGTAGGCGAGTACCATGCCGACGAAAAAGGCAAATATCCCTTGAAACAAAATGAGATGGTAGGCGCCAAACAAGAGCGATGATAGCACAATAGCAAAGTTGTTTCCGTAGGGCTGAAGCGAGCGCATAATGGCGCCTCGGAAGATGATTTCCTCAAAAATCGGCCCAAGGATGACAACATAGAGAACCCCCGGGACATTCAGGTAGGAGTAAAAAATATCCATTTCTGAACCGAGGGGTGGGACGTCGAGGGCCTGTAAAAGCAGGTCGATGGCCAAAGGTCCAAGAGAGAAGATGGCGTTAATGCCCAGTATGAGCGCCGTCATAAGGGCAAGGCTTCCCAGATGAATGCGGTTGTTAGTCTTTGTGAGATCCTCGGTGAACATCTTCTTGCCCCGAACGATGAGCAGCGCCAAAGAACCGGTAATTATCCCCAGAATACTTGCCTCGCCGAAGGGAAAGTCCTGCATCAAATCCCACGCGAGGTCTTGACTGGAGAGAAGCGCGTTTTCTGGATTGGAGAGAATCCGCTCGAGGGTTCCGCTGGTAAAGAAGGAGACAAAGCCCATTATGCTGGTAGCAAGGCCGTTGATTATATAAAACAAAAACAGAGCCAAGACTATCAGCATGATTACCCGGCGTAGCTTCTTCTTGTAGGTGGTGGCGATGTTTGGCAGCGGGGAGACAGGAGCCTGCTGATAGGGGCTGGGATAGGGATAAGGATAAGGATAGGGGGAAGCAGCGGGGGAAGCGTAGGCCTGTTGGTAGGGCTGGTAGCCGGGGGAAGGGGGATAGGCACCCATCTGCGGCATCGGCTGCGGCATTGGTTGTGGTGCCGGCATCGGCTGCGGCATCGGTTGCGGTGCTGGCATCGGCTGCGGCATTGGGTAGGGAGATTGGTATGGTGCTGGTTGGGGAGCGTACGGCGCCTGCGGTGGCGCTGGCTGCGGCATCGCCTGCGGCGTTGGCATCGGCTGAGGCGTTGGTTGAGGCGACGGTTGACCCGGCTGGTAGTCCATCTAATCCTTCTTTCGGCGAAACCCCGTGGCGTCCATGAGCAAATGCTCGTGCGCTGTTTCGAGCGACTTGATTATCGGAAGCGATTGAGGACAGGCGTCTTCGCAGCTTCCGCACGCGACGCATTTATCGGCGCCGCGCCCTTTGGTAAGGTAGGCTCCACTGTACACGAGCTTGTCGACAAACGAATCTCCTGTCAACACATTGTTGTTGTATAGCCTAAATATCTCAGGTATCATCACGCCGCTCGGGCAGGGCAGGCAATATTCGCAGCCGGTGCAACCGATGCTGTTTTGCGCCTCGTAACAGGCCCGGATGCTGTTGATAAATGCTCGGTCATCGGCACTGAGGCTGTTCGGCCGGCTTTCCTCAAAAATTGCGACGTTCTCCTTAAGCTGCGCAAGCGATGAGGTTCCGCTCAAAACGAGCGTGACCTCGGGTTTGTCGTACAGCCAGCGGAAACACCAGTCCACCAGTGAGCGCTTCTCGGGATAATCGGCAATAAGCGCGTCGACACTGGCGGGTTTGTTGGTGACGATGCTTCCGCCCCGTAGCGGCTCCATGATGACAACCGCCAAGCCCTTCTCGGAGGCATAGCGCAGCCCTTCAACCCCAGCCTGCACGTGTTCATCGAGGATGTTGAGTTGGATTTGTGCCATGTCCCACGCGAAGGAATCCACCGCAGTCTTAAACATGTCGAGGGTGTTGTGCATGGAGAAGCCCTTGTGGCGAATCTTGCCCTTCTTCACCATATCATCAAGGAAGCTAAAGCCGTCATAGCGCACAACACGCTCCCAGTTTGCGTCGTAGAGATTGTGGAGGAGATACACATCGAGATACTCGGTGTTGAGACGTTTAAGTTGTTCATCAAGGTATTTTTCGAAGTCCGAGTGTCGCTCGATGCCCCAGGTGTTGCTTTTGCTGGCCAGATGGATTTTCTCCCGATACCCATCGGAAAGCGCCTTGGCGAGCGTCGCCTCGCTGCCCTCGTAGACATAGGCGGTGTCGAGGTAATTGACGCCGCTGTCGATGGCAAGCCGCACCATTTCGATGGCTTCGCTCTCATCCTTAGGAAAACGCATACACCCCAACCCAAAACGCGAAACCTTCATTTCGGTTGACCCATAGGCAACATATTCCATCGCAATCTCCACCCTTCGCTTCTGTATCTCTTATCTAAGAATAGATTATACCGCCTCATGGTCTGCGCGCGCGTCGCATGCGTAGGTGTATGCGGCACGCAGGTGCAACGGGACGGTGGTGAGCCAAACGCGCCCGTCCTCGTCCCCATTAAAACCTCCCTTTCTTGAAGGATTAGCCCTCGTGCCCGTATAAGCCAAGCCCGCCCGTCGTCTTTTCAGCTTTCCTTAGGCATGATACGATACCAAGGCATACGTAATCAGGAGGTTTGATGGTCGTACCGGAGTATACGTTTTTGCCTAGTGCGTTCAAGCATGGCATCGATGAGGAATCCATGCTTAACGCGATAAAGAGTCCACTTGGAGTATTGCACCACCCCAATGCTGAGGTAAGGCTTGTAATCGG
Organism: Coriobacteriales bacterium; assembly: GCA_031254905.1. The sequence goes on along the minus strand of JAIRTN010000051.1, from coordinate 914 downwards.
ATTCGATATAGATGGTTATGCCATCGAAGTCGCGTATAACTATAGGGAAAGAACAGTGTTCCATGCTATGAAAACAAGAAGAATCTCAAAGAGCAGGAGCAGGAAATGAACTATGACGAGATAATCGCCGTGCTGGAAAGCGGAAGCGACTTGGACAGCTGGCAAGAGGTTTCCGGATCAGAAATGTTGGAAGACCGCTTGGTTGCCATGCGTCAACTTCAGGCTCGTTATGAGCAAAAGGCGCGCATCCTCAACAAAGAGCAGGAAGAATTGAGCAGATTGCTGGCCTCATCGGCCTAAGGCCAACAACGACGAGGTGACACGGGGACGTCACCCCCAGGTCGTCCATCCCTCGAAGTATGCGTTGACAACGAGGTGTGTGCGCGTATGTATGTACAATGGAGGGGAACTACTCAAAACGAGTAACGGAGTGGCTAAGGGGGTAAAGCTGATGGATACCAATAGCGACGAGCAATTGCTTAGCGAGATCAGGTTGAACATGAAGTATGCAGATGGCAGTATGGCTGATTACTGGCGGTACAAGGATTCCTCACCCTTTGATGCGAAAAGATGCTTGGATTTTGCAATCAGCGCCACATAGATGCAAAACACACCACGCGGCATTTTCGCGGCGCAGGGTGTCACCCTGCTTTCGTAGGGCCCTTATTGTCGCGCTTGAGCTGGCGGAAACAATGTCGCAGCAGTTGCAGCATAAGCCCGCCAGCCCGCTAGCCCTGCCAGCCCGCCAGCCCTGCCAGCCCGCTAGCCCGTTTTTTGCGTTTGACGTTGCGCGCGGGCTCATATACAATTTGAGGGTTCGTTTTCAGAGCCCCGTGAAACTTTGAGAATGTAACCCCTTTGGGGAGCCATGCAGATGAACAGCGGTTGTCCAGGCCGGTGTGCTGTAGCCCCTA
>JAIRTN010000050.1 GCA_031254905.1 Coriobacteriales bacterium | reverse complement strand
GGGCTTCGTTCGTAAAATGACACGCCCCACACATGAGCGGTGGGTTATGGGTGGGGGACGGGCGCGAGGGGGCGGTATGTGTTAGGATAGAGAGATAGAGGAGTGTCGCAAAATCGGTGCTTCCTCGGGTACAACAGAAGCGAGAGGCACACGGGAATCTCATGAATCATCACTCGCGTAACATCGGCGCATCGACGCCGCAAACATTTGCGTCAAGCACATCCGCAGCAGAAACGTCCGCCCCGGACGCACCCACCTCAGAAGCACCTACCTCAGACGCGCCACCCACACCCACACCCACACCACCCGCACCCGCGCTCGCCCCAAACACACAAGCGCCCACCTCAGACGCGCTTGCGGCTCAGGTGCGAGGGGTGGCGGAGTACATCACGCGGGGCATCGAACACGGCTGCGGCGACTGCATCGGCCTCGAACTCGAGCATTTCATCGTTCGCGCAGATGACTTTGCCGCCGTCCCCTACCTCGACGATTCCCAAAGCGGCAAGCCGGGCGTCGGCAGCATCCTCGAGCGCCTCGCGCCCTTCTACGACGAAAAAATCTACGAAACCCAAAACAGCGGCAACAAAAGCCTCATCGGCCTCTCCCGCAACTACGTAAACATCACACTGGAACCGGGGGCCCAGTTTGAGATAAGCATCGGCCCCGTCCTCAGGCTCCAAAGCCTTGAGAGCATCTACCGCGGATTCCGTGCCGAAATCGACCCCATCCTCGCTGAGTACGGCTACCGCCTGCTCGAACTCGGCTACCACCCAACCAGCGAGGCACGCGCCGTCTCCCTCATCCCCAAAGACCGCTACCACTTCATGGACGAGTACTTCCGCTCCACGGGCAAACACGGCATCTGCATGATGCGCGCAACCGCGTCGACGCAGGTAAGCATCGACTACTCCAGCGAGGCCGACGCGGTTAAAAAATTCCGCATCGCCAACGCCCTCGGCCCCCTTTTCGCCTTCATCACCGACAACTCCCCCATCTTCGAGCGCGTCCCCGTCGGCACCCTCGCCAGCGCCGCGCCAACCAACAGCACAACCATCGCCCCCTCAGGCCTCCCCGTCCCCCACCGCATGGCGCGCACCGCCATCTGGGACGACGTCGACCCCCTGCGCTCAATGATTGCCCCCCACAGCTTCGACTCCCGCTTCAGCTTCGCCTCCTACGCCGCTTCAATCCTCCAAGCACCCGCCATCTTCACAACCCAACACGGCAGCGACGGCGAAAAACGCAGCATCCCCCAAGGCATGCGCCCCTTCACCGAAGTCCTGCCCGCCACCAGCCCAAGCCGCGCCGACATTGAGCACCTCCTCTCGCTGTTCTTCTTCGACGTCCGCTTCAAAACCTACATCGAAATCCGCATGGCCGACTCCCTGCCCATCGAGTACGCGCTCGCCTTCACCGCGCTCATAAAAGGGCTCTTTTATGGGGATAAGAACGTGCCGCTCCTCGAGCAACAACTCTCCCGATTCAACGAAGACGACGTCGCCCGCGCAAAAGAAGCGCTCAGGGAGCAGGGCTTTGACGCCACGGTCTACGAGCGCCCCGCCTCCGAGTGGCTCGACGAACTCATCTCCATGGCCCGAGGCGCCCTCGACAACGCCGAGCGCCCCTACCTTGAGCCGCTCGCCGAACTCATCGCCACGCGAACAACCCTTCTCGACCGTGCCCCGCTCAAGGCCTGCGCAAACGGCTGCACCTCAACCCCAACCCCAACCCCGCCCCCAGCCCCGCCTGAGCCAACAACCACGCCCAAAACCCCAACCTCCCCCGCAGCCCCAACTCCATCCCTCCCCTCAGCCCTTCCCGCCCTGCAGGCGAAATACCGGGCGCACTTTCTTGCCTTGGATGGGGACAAGGACGGGCGCCTCGCGGCACAGAACTATCTCAACAATTCCACGGCAATCTATCACGACGCGGTCATAGGGCTTGGCTTTCTGCCCAAAATCTACGACACGCAGACGCTTCTTTCCTTCGACACGCTGACGACACGCACCTATGGCATCCTCGAGAAGGTAACGCAACGCTTCCTCGCCGACCCTTCCTACCGCGCCCTGTTTGGCTTTTCTCCCACCCTTGAGCGCCTGATTTGTCTCCCAACCGGCTACGAGTGCCTCATCCCCATCATGCGCATGGACATCTTCCTCAACGAGGAGAGCCTCGATTTCGCCTTCTGCGAATTCAACACCGACGGAACCTCCGCAATGAACGAGGATCGCGAGGGCGCAAACGCCCTGTGCAAAAGCACCGTCTATGCCCATGCCTCACGCGAACTCAAACTCGCGCCGCAGGAACTTTTTGAGGGATGGGTAAGCCAATTCTTAGCAATCTACGCCTCAAGCGAGCAGGCGCAGGCGCGCCCCACGGATACGCCCCTCATCGCAATCGTCGACTATACCGAAAGCTCCACTCCCTATGAGTTTGAGGAGTTCCGCACGCGCTTTGAGCAGCGCGGACTGCGCTGCCTCATCTGCGACGTCCGAAGTCTTGAATACCGCGAGGACGCCCTCTACGGAACCGACCACAACCCCGCGCGCTTCGGCACGGACGAGCTACAGCGCATTGACGCGGTTTACCGGCGCGCCGTAACCGGCGAGATTGTCGCCGAACTTGAGGAGTGTGCCGCAACCGAGGCACAGACAAACGAGGCGCCCTTCCCGCGCGGCGCACGCGCGCTTATCCGCGCCGTCGAGAGCCAAGACGTCTGCATGATTGGGGGCTTCGTCACCCACGTCGCCCACTGTAAGCAGCTCTACACCGTCCTTCACCTCCCCGCGACGGAGGCCTTCTTGAGCGACGAGGAGGTCGCCTTCATCCGCAAACACGTGCCCTATACGACGCGCCTCGACAATCAGCACATCGACCTTAACACCGTAAAGGCCAACAAGGATTGCTGGATTATCAAGCCCGAGGACGGCTACGCCTCCAAGGGCGTACACGCGGGCAAAGACTACAGCGCAAAAGAATGGGACGAAATTGTCGAGCGCTGCTCCTCCGAGCGCTATATCGTTCAGATTTTCTGTGAGCAGTACGCTACGCCCAATATTCGCCTCTCTCCCATCGCCGAGGCCGACACGCGGCTTGAGCCGTGGAACATACTGACTGGCCTGTACCTCTACGGGGGACGTTTCAGCGGTCTGTTTGTGCGCGCGGGGCAAAAGGGCATCATCGCCGGATTTGCCGGTGGCGTCACTGTTCCTTGCTTCCTCGCCGACTACGATTCCAAGGCAGCACTCGCCCTTTTGCCCCGCTGAGAACGGGAGGGGTTGAAGCAGGGACGGGGCGTTAGCCTCCCTATTTATCTTTTTTCTTCGATACGTTTGTCCAAATCACGCACCGGTTTGAGGAAATAAGGGATGAGGGTGAGGAGGGAGACGAGCAGGCCGCCGGCGAAAAACCACCACGCGACGCCCATGCGCTCGGCGACAAAGCCGCTTATGACGAGGCCGACCGGGGCCGCCAGCGACATGGCCGCGGAACTGAGGCCCATGACGCGGCCGAGTTTGTCGGGCGGCGATTCGCGTTGCACGATGGTCATGAGGGGGCCTTGGAAGAAGCCCGCGCAGAGGGCCATGACGCCGCTGAGAATGACGAAGCCGTTGAATTGGTCGGGCGCGAGCAGGCCGCAGCCCATGGTTGCGAGCGCGACGCCCATGCTTGAGATGACGATGAGCAGCGCAAGGCGTCGGCCGCCGCCCCAGATGAGGAGTATGCCCGAGCCGACGAGCAGGCAGACGCCCCAAACCGCTTCGACGAGGGAGGCCATGTAGCCGTCGCCGCCGAAATGGCTGTAGGTCATGAGCGGAAAGAGCGTGCTGACGGGCATAAAGAGCACCATGCCGATGGTGGCGAAGATGAAGATGCAGAAAAGGCCGCGGTGCTGTTGAATGACGCGCCAGCCGTCGAGCATGTTTGCGAACAGGTTTTGGCGGCGCATGCTGTCGTCGCGGATGGTGGGGATTTTTGCGAGCATGAGGCCGAGGCAGGCGAAGACGGCGCCTACGGCGTCGAGGAATAGCACGGAGGAGAAGCCGATGGTTGAGTAGAGGAGGATGCCGAGGGCGGGGCCGCCGATGCTGCCGATGCTGAGCAGGATTTGGTCGAGGGCGTTGATGCGCACGAGGTGGCGTTTGGGGACGAGAAGGGGCATGGCTGCCGTCATCGCCGGGCTGTGGAAGGCTTGGGCGACGGAGCGGCCGAATACCAGCAGCATGACGAGAAGGAGCGAGGGCTCGCCCACGAGGATGATGAGACCGAGAACGAGGGAGAGGAGGCCGACGCTGCCGTCGGCGATAATCATGATGGTGCGGCGGTTGAAGCGGTCGGCGAGGAGGCCGCCGTAGGGGCTGAGGAGGCCCGTGGGGACCAGTGAGATGATGGCGGCGATGGCGAGCATCAGCGGGGAGTTGGTGGTCTCGGTGAAGTACCAGATGGAGGCGTAGCCCGCGGCGCTGGTTGTGAGGACGGAGATGGCTTGGCCGCCCCAGATGAGGGATATGATGCGCAGCCAGTTGCGGGGCAGGGTGTGGCCGGCGGCGCTGGTTTCGGGGGACTTGGGGGTGAGGTTGTGGGTGGTTTCGGGGGACTTGGGGGTGAGGTTGT
>JAIRTN010000043.1 GCA_031254905.1 Coriobacteriales bacterium | reverse complement strand
CTTACCGCATAGTCAACGCAGAGCGCCTTGCGGGCGCCGCGCGCCATCTCGAGGGCAACCTTCTCGCTTACCGCCCCCTCTTTGAGTAGTGTCTCGCTCTTTACGTCGAGCAGAGCAACCTTAACCTCGTTTGTGTAACTCACAACCGCGCCCGTAAAGACCTCCGAGGCGCCCGGCACCGATGTCAACGCGGCCGCCACCATGCCGCCAGTGCAGGATTCCGCGGTGCCGATGGTGATATTCTTCGCGTCGGCGCGTTTGATGATTTCCTGAGCAAGTTCTGAGGTTGCCTCAGCACCACGCTTAAACAGCGGTTTTGGCATCACGCCCACTCTCCTTTACGAGCAGCAATTCGAGACTTCCCTACTCCTTTTTGCCGTTGCCACGCAGGGGCAGGCCGAGTATCGAACTGCACTTCCAAAAATAATCGACCATAGAAAGCAGGGTAAGCACCAGCGCGGCAAGCATGACGCCCCACGCAAGCAAATCGGCCGCCAGCGCAAGATGAGAACTCAGGCGGGAGATAAGGGCGGCGTCCTTTACGATGAACAGAATTATCGCGATTATCTGCACAACTGTCTTGGCCTTGCCAAGATTGCTCGCTGCGATGACCTGCCGCTCAACCGAGGCAACCATGCGCAGCCCGGAGACAAGAAAGTCGCGCCCGATGATGATGAGCGCCACCCACGCCGGCAGCTTGCCGAGTTCGATGAGGGCAAGCAGCGCAGCCGTAACGAGTATCTTGTCGGCAAGCGGGTCGAGGAATTTGCCAAAATTCGTCACCTCGTTGCGCGAACGCGCGAGGTAGCCGTCCAGCCCATCCGTAAGCGCGAGCAGGGCAAAGACCAGCACCGCCGCCCACGGCTTGGCAAGCTGCGCCAAAAGCGGGTCGGGCGACCACAAAGGCCAAGGCGCAAGCAGCAAAAACACAAAAACGGGGATAAGAATGATGCGCACCGTGGTAACGATATTCGCCGGCGTCAGCAACTCTCTATATTTCCTGTTGTCAGACATCCCGCGGCTCCACAATTATCCCGTCCAACTTATGGCTCCGTAACTATCCCGTCCAACTCATAACAATAGGTCTCTACTATCGTAGCAGAAAGCTTCTCGCCTATCCGCCCACGATTGAGATGAATCGTACCATCAACCTCGGGCGCCTGCCATTTTGTTCTCCCCAGCAACGGATACGAGGTGGCCACCGCGGCGCCATCAGCAGCGCCCTCAGCAGCGCCCTCCGCGCCCACAGCGCCCGCAGAATCAGCGCTCTCGACAGCGCCCGCAGCAGCGCCAACAGCGCCCGCAGCAGCGGCAGACGGCAAACCAGCATCCCCCGCATCCTCATCGTACTCCGTCACAAGCACCTCGATGCTCTCCCCCACCCGCTCAGCAACCTTCGCAAACCCCGCCGCGTCCGCCAAATCGCGCAAACGCTGCGCCCGTGCCCGACGGGTACGCATCGGCACTTGGTCCGTCCGCCGCCCGGCAACCGTGCCCTCCTCCTGCGAATACATAAACACGCCAACGTAATCGAAGGCCGCCTCCTCAATAAAACGCTCAAGCTCCCGCGCCTCGGCCCGTGTCTCCCCCGGAAACCCGGCAATTACCGTCGTACGCAGCGCAACGTCGGGCAGCGCCGCACGGATACGCGCCAGCAGCGCAAGATACTCCGCCCCGCTCCCTTTGCGATTCATTTCCGCAAGCACGCGCGCACTGGCATGCTGCAACGGGATATCAAGATAGTTACATATATTGCTATGCCGCGCCATGACGGCCAACAACTCATCGGTCAAGCCCTGCGGCTGCAGATACATAACACGCAGCCACGTATCAGGAAACCGCGTCGCCAGCAACTCAAGCAGCCCGGCAAGGGTAGTGGGCTCATCAGCATCGACAAAGGGAGTAATGGGGACAAGGTCGGGCGCTGCGGCAATGTCGCCGCCCCATATCCCCGTGTCTTGGGCGATGAGAACGATTTCTTGCACGCCACCCGCCACGAGCCCCTCTATCTCCGCGACGATGGCACCCACGGGTACGCTGCGATAGCGGCCTCGTATGTGCGGAATCGTGCAAAACGAACAGAAGCGGTTGCAACCGTCGGCAATTTTTACGTAGGCCCACGGGGCAGACACCGTGCGAGAAACGGAGAGGGCGAGTTCTGTGGGGGATTGCGTAGCGTTCTTATCCCCATTAGTACTTGAGGTTTTAGGATTGTGGGACGCGTCTTGCTCCGACTTGTTGTGGCCGAGTACGGCGTTGACGATGTCGACAATCTTGTCCTCGTCTTCGCAGGTGACAAAGGCGGCGACCTCGGGGAGTTCTTGGGCGAGGGCGCTGCCGTAGCGCGCGGGCATGCAACCGGCCACGATGAGGTGCGCCCTGCCTTGGGCGAGGCGCGGGAGGCTGAGCAGGGAGAAGATTGTGGAGATGGCCTCCTCGGTTGCCTCGGTGATGAAGGAGCAGGTGTTGACGATTACGACGTCGGCATCGGCGGGGCCGGCGGCGTCAACAGCGGCCGTCCCAGCGGCAGCCCCGGCAGCCCCGGCCGCCCCAGCCCCGGGCAGCAGCGCAAAGCCAGCGGCGGAGAGGCGGGCGCGCATTTTGTCGGAATCAACCTCGTTTTTTGCGCATCCGAGGGTGACGAAGGCGACCGTTTTAGGGGCTGCTTCGACAACCGTTTGGGGCGTTTTGCGGGACGTTTTAGGGGGCGTTTTAGGAGCCGTTTGGGAAGACGCCATAGTTTTCGTCAGCGGTAGTTTATGAATTGCAGCGGCTGGCCGTAGTCCTGCTCTTTGAGGAAGGTTATGACCTCTTGGAGCGTGTCGCGTTTGGGCGAAAAGACGCGGAGTTTGTCGCCTTCTATCTGCACTTTTACGTTTTTGAGTTTGAGGGCGCGGAGGTCTTTGTTGATTTTGCCCGCCGTGTCTTTGTCGATGCCAGAGATGAGGGTGCCCAAGAGGCGCACCGTCATGCCTGAGGCGGCCTCGGGGTCGCTCCATTTGAGGCTTTTGAGGTCGATTTTGCGATGTACGAGTTTGGTGTTGAGTACGTCTATGACTTGGCGAGCGACGAATTCGCTCGGCGCGGTGAGGGTGAAGCGCTGCGTGCCTTTGTCGAAGGTGAGGGTGGCCTTGCTGTCTTTGAGGTCATAGCGCTGCGCGAGTTCCTTGCGTGTTTGCTGGTAGGCGTTGTCAACCTCTTGGAGATTGACTTCTGATACCACGTCGAAACTCTCGTCTTTTGCCATTGGTTCTAGCCTCCTGATGCTTTTAATTTGTGGGGTTTGTTGGGGCCTCCGGCTTCTTCTCAACCGTAAGCGTCAACGAACCGATACCGTCATTGCTTATATCTAGTGTAGCGCTCTCGCCGTTGCGCGTCACCTGTAAGTTGTTGGGTTGCCCTGTTGTTACCTCGCAGCTTTCCGTAACCTGCCACGTTTTCTTCTCGTCGAGCAACTGCTCGCAGACGTTTTCGCCGTCGACAATTACCCTCGTCCATGGCGCTGTTCCCGCGGACGGCTGAACCACCAGTTCAAAGGGTCCATAGCGCGGGTCGTCTTGCTCATTCTCGCCGGAATCGTCGGTGTTGGTGTTGCCGTTGGGGTCGTCATCGCCCGTCGTGTCGCCGCCCTCCGGCGTTTGGACGTGCAGCGGAGGAACCTCGTTGCTTGCTCGCTCGGAATTATTTGCCAGCACCGCCCAAATCACGAGCGCCACGATGAGTATGACGACAAGCACGGCAATCATCGCAATCGGGTTTGAGACAAGGGGGCCAAAAATCCTCATCGGCAGGCTCGGACGAGGTGTGCCGATGTCGACCCGATGATAGGAGCGGGCGTGCTCCGCCGTGTCGTCGGAGAGCGAGGAACGCCTGCGGGACGCGGCGTCCGCAACCTTTTGGGCCGCTGAGGAGCGAGAATCGTAGCCGCGGTTGAGCTCGGAACTCGGGATGGGCTTATCCCACATCGAACGAACGCCTTGGCCATCCCGCGTTTTGTCGACGCGCTGCGAGGAGAAGGGGTTTGCTTCGATGCGTGTGCGCGTTGGATTTCTGGGGCCGCCGGAGCCGAAGGCGGTGGAGCCGCCTGAGCCTGAGCCACCACCAGCGCCGTAGCCGCCCCCATACCCACCACCAGAGCCAGCAGCAGAGCCCCCACCAGAGCCAGCCCCAAAGCCAAGCGGCCGGGAACTCACCCGGCTCTCATGGTTCTCAAAATCTCGATATTCGGCAAGAAACTGGCGGGTCAACTCTCCGGAGTCGAGGCCAAGATAGCGCGCATAAGAACTCACCATGTTGCGCGCGTGGCCCTTAAGCGGCATGTGGCGAAAATCCCCCAGCTCCAATGCCTCAAGAATGACCGGACTTATGCGCAACTGAGCGTGGACCTGCTCAAGCGTAAGGCCCCTTCTTCTCCGCGCCTCGGCTAACCTGTTACCGAAGGTCTGCTGTGCCAAAGATGCTCCTTTGTATTGCTCCTTACATAGTAACGCATGGTGTGACACATTGGTGCTAGAAACACACCGAGTTTCGGAGTTTCGGGAAGAATGGGGAGAAGTACGCCCCTTTCTGTCGCTGAATCCGTCCCGTTTCCCCTGTATCCGCTCCTCCCGCTCCTACCGCTCTTGCCGCTCCTCCCGCTCCTCCTACCATCCCTCTGCATCCGCCCCCTCGATGGCCTTGAGCGATTCGAGGTCGAGCACGTCGTCGATGAGCACCTCGCGCGGCTTGCTGCCGTTCGGCGGCCCAACGACCCCCTTCTGCTCAAGCATATCCATAATGCGCCCCGCGCGCGCGTAGCCCACCTTCAGGCGGCGCTGCAGCGTGGAGGTAGAACCAAAACCGCTCGACACAATGATTTCGGCGGCCTCCCAAACCAGCGGGTCATCCTCGCCGCCGCCATCCGCAATCATGCTCGTCGATATGCCGCCCACCGCGGTCGCAAGAATGTCCTCGTGGTACTCGGGCGCCGCCTGCGACTTGAGGAAATCAACAACCGCCTCAATCTCGGGCTCGGACACGTAACAGCCCTGAATACGCTGCGGTTTGCCGTACTCGGGGCGCGAAAACAGCAGGTCGCCCGTACCAATGAGGTCCTCGGCCCCCGGTCCGTCGAGAATGACGCGCGAGTCGATGCCGGAGGCCACATTAAAGGCGATACGGTTGACGATATTCGCCTTGATAAGCCCGGTAATGACGTTGGTGGAGGGGCGCTGCGTGGCAATGATGAGGTGGAGCCCCGCGGCGCGCGCAAGCTGCGCAAGGCGGCTGATAGAAGTCTCGACCTCCTTGCCGGCAACCATCATGAGGTCGGCAAGCTCGTCGATGACGATGACGATGAGCGGCATCTCCGTAACGCCGTCCTCGCCGAAGGTTGTTTTGGGGCCCGAGGCGGAGGTGGCGGCGAGGGGAGAAGGGCGAGTGGTGAGGCAGGCGGGCCCGTCCTTATCCCCATCCGTCCCTTCTTCTTTAGCCGCTTGTGCCTCGGCGGCCTTTGCTTCGGCCTGACGAATCTTCTCGAGGCGCTTGCGCTCCTCGGCCACCTGCGCGTTGTATTGCGCGATGTTTTTGACCCCGGCCTGCTGGAAGACCTTGAGGCGGCGCTCCATTTCGAGTACGCCCCAGGCCAGCGCGGCAGCGGCTTTTTGCGCGTCGGTGACGACGGGGACGTAGAGGTGCGGGATGTCGTTGTAGAGCGAGAGTTCGACCATTTTTGGGTCGATGAGAATCATGCGGATTTGCGCGGGCGTGGCGCGCATGAGGATGCTCATTATCATGGCGTTGATGGCGACCGATTTGCCTGAGCCGGTGGTGCCGCCGATGAGGAGGTGCGGCATTTTTTCGAGGTTGGCGACGATGGAGTCGCCCTCGACGTCTTTGCCGACGGCAAGTTGGAGCGGCCCGGGCGGCGCGTCGGGCAGGACGTCGCCGAGGAGGACCATGCTGCGGCTGGTATTGGGGACTTCGATGCCCACGAGCGTGGTGCCGGGGATGGGCGAGAAGATGCGCACCGCGGGGGCCGCGAGCGCGAGCGCTATGTCGTCTGCCAGCGCGTTTATCTTGTTGAGGCGCACGCCCTCGCCGAGCGCGAGTTTAAAGAGGGTGACGGTGGGGCCGGCGACCCAGCCCTCGACACGGGCATCGACGCCGAATTCCTCGATGGTTGCCTGAAGTTCGGCGGC
>JAIRTN010000032.1 GCA_031254905.1 Coriobacteriales bacterium | reverse complement strand
GGTAGGTCGATTTGAGTTTGGCAAGTTCGCGATACTCAAGCATGATGCCGGGCAGAGGGTGCAACTCCCGAATCTCCTGAAGAACAGCCGCGTCTGTCGAATAACCCGTGCGAGTTTTTTTGACGGGAGGAAGTTTAAGTTTTTCAAAGAGGATGGCACCGAGTTGTCGAGGGGAATCAAGATTGAATTCCTCCCCCGCCTCCGCAATCGCCTGAGAGCGGAGAGCCGCGATGTCTGCGGCAATACCCTTATTCAGTTCCGCAAGACGCGCGGAGTCAACGTTCATGCCCCAGCGCTCCATCCGCACAAGCACGGGCACAAGCGGCATCTCTATCTTCGTAAAGCACTCGATGGAATGGTCTTCCGAGAGCCGATGCCTGAGTATGTCGACAAGTTTATGGAAGGCCGTCACATGGATGGCACCTCGAGGCAACTCGTCGGTCGGCGCGGGAAGTTCATCGGGAAGAAACTGGCTAAACAGCAACTCGCGCTCCGAGTAGTCCCACGACGAATCGAGCAGGTAGGCCGCAAGAGAAAGGTCAAAGACGCGCTCAGAATCCAGCGTTCGAGGCTCAATCGCCGCGGGGATTGCGCTGTTGGGAGGTAGCAGTTCTTGGAACAAGGCCTTGCTATCAGAGGTAATAATGCGACCCGTACGAACAAGATCCGCGCAAACTGCGTCGACAGCGCCATCGTCAAAAACCATTATGCTATTTTTAGTAGCAATATAGCAGAGTCGGTCGGAGTCAAAAAGCGAGTCACCCGTGCGTGCCTCAACAAGCACGGCCATCTCCTCCCCCTTCGCCAACGCGTCTTTAAAAATCGCAAGCGCCTCCTCACCCGTACACACCTCTGCAAAGGTGAGCGGCCGGTCCTCCAGCCCAGATAACTCCGCGCTGCTGCTCGAAGTCGCGGTCGGTTTCTTCCCGATAAGCGCAAGCACCTTCTTAAGCTGGGAGGTAAGCGCGAGTTCCCGGAAAGTCTCCGTAACCTTCTGCGCATCAAACGCGGGAAACCTCACATCCGCAAGATTGCAGTCTATCGGGAGGTCGCGAATGATGGTCGCAACCTTCCTGCTCGCACGCGCCTGATCGGCGTTATCACGCACTTTCTCGCCCAACTTGCCCTGAAGTTCACCCGCGTGGGCAAGCACATCTTCGAGCGTGCCATAGGTCTGCAAGAGCTTGGTTGCCGTCTTAGGCCCAACGCCGGGAACGCCGGGAATATTATCCGAGCTATCCCCCATAAGCCCAAGAAAATCAGGAACGCGGTCTGGCCCCACCCCCCATTTCTCCACAACGGCCGCGGGGTCATAAATCACCACATCGGTCATCCCGGAGCGCGTGTTGATAATAGAGGTATGCTCACTTGCAAGTTGAAGCGCGTCCTTATCCCCCGTAACAAGCAGGCACTTCATGCCGTCCTGCTCGCCGCGCGCCGCAAGCGTCCCCAAGATGTCATCCCCCTCCCAGCCATCAAGTTCAACAACAGGAATCCCCATCGAGACCAGCAGTTGCTTAACCATCGGAAACTGCACCTTCAGGTCGGGGTCGGTAGGCGGGCGATGCGCCTTATAAAGTTCCACCGCCTCAAGGCGAAAGGCAGGAATCCCGTGGTCAAAGGCACAAACAATGCCATCGGGGCTGAAGTCGTCCGCCAGCTTGAGCAGCATGGACAAAAACCCAAAGCAGGCATTCGTAGGACGCCCATCGGGCGATGTCATATACAGGGGCACCGCATGAAACGCGCGGTGCATAAGAGAGTTACCGTCAATCATCGCGACTGTCCGCATGGCTACGACCAATCTTTTGTTGTCCGCCGACACATCATAAAGCCGCCTCGCCCCACACGGCATCAGCAGAAGTATAACGCAAGGGAAGCACCCCGTCGCGCACGACCCACAGCACGACACGACCCACGGCACGCACTTCGCAAGGCCCGCAGCCCCGCGCAAGGTTTATACTTACCAATGAACGCAGCAAATCCTGCGCGACAACAAGAAAGGGGCGCCATGCCTGAGGAAGCGCCAATTCACATTCGGCTTCCGGAGTTAAACCGTGTCCTCGAGGCACGCCGTGGGGACAAACTCCTCAACGTCATGCGTGCGGCGGGCATCAACCTAAGCACCGACTGCGGGGGTCTCGGGCGCTGCGGCACCTGCCGCGTCCTCGTCGACGGCGCGCCTCACAGGGCCTGCACCTTTCACGTCACCAGCAACATCGAGGTGCGCACCGTGCGCCCTCCCAGCAACGACGACTACGCGATACTCCTCGACCATCGCCCATCAACCACCAAAAATGACGGCAAAGGAAAAAGTACTAATGGGGATAAAACCGGGCCTTCCTGCAACAATACCGTCCCGCCTCCCCATGCCATCGCCATCGACCTCGGAACAACAACCGTCGTGGGAAAACTCATCAATCTCACAACAGGCCATGAGCAAGCATCCTACGCGCGGCTCAACGGACAGGCACTCTACGGCACCGACGTCATCTCCCGCATCGAACATTCGCAAGACGACGCGCGCCTGTTGTCCAAACTGATAACCGCCCAGATAGACAACGCCATAGCAGCGATGCTCAGCGAGGCAAAGGTCGCGAGCGAGCAGGTGCAAAAACTCGTCATCGCCGGCAACACCACCATGTCCTACCTGCTACTCGGATGGCCCTGTCGCTCACTGGGCACCGCTCCCTTTACGCCCGCGTATCGCATAGAGCCCCCCTATCCCTATCGCGCGATATTTGGCACCGATACCCTTAGCTGCGACTGCGATGTGCTCCCCTTCATCTCAGCCTATGTCGGCGGCGACCTTGTAGCCGGATTGGCCGCGCTGCGAGATGAGGACGATTTCATTCTCATAGACATGGGCACCAACGGAGAACTCATCTTCAAGCGCGGCGACACGCTGCTCTGTACCGCAACAGCCGCTGGGCCGGCCTTTGAGGGAGGCGGCATCGAATGCGGCCTCGGCTCAACACACGGAGCAATCTCCTCCGTCCGCTACGAAAACGACATGTTCCAACTTGAGACCATTGGCGCTGCTCCGCCCATCGGAATATGCGGCTCAGGCATACTGGACCTCATGGCGATACTCGTCCGTGAGGGATTTGTGGACACAACCGGCTTCCTCGCACGTCCCACCCGCGACCAACGCATCATCCTCGTCGAAGCCCCCAAAGGCACAGATGCCAGGACAATCTTCTTTACGCAAAAAGACGTCCGACAGTACCAACTCGCAAAAAGCGCCATCAGGGCAGGCTTGGAGATTCTCCTGCAGGAAATGGGAGGCGAGGCACCTCGCAAGGTCTTCTTGGCTGGAGGCTTCGGCCAAAATCTCAATCCCGAGAGTGCCATCGCGACCGGACTTTTGCCCGAGGCTTTCCGCGGACGCGTGTTTCCTCTTGGCAACAGCAGTTTGGGTGGCGCGGTCGCAATATGCTTGGACGAATCAGCGCGGGCAGACGCCGTTGCGTGCGTAGCTCACGGACAAGTAATCAACCTCGCCACCCACCCCGTTTTCAACGACATCTTCATAAAACACCTCGCCCTGTAGAACCCTCCCCCCGTACTCACGGGAAGCGCAGAATAGAGAAGGATGCATCGCTCACGAGAATATTCGTTCTTTTATCATGCGCTTCGCACGGCACAGCGGCTACCAGCATTTCCTCAAAACACAGCACCGCAGCGGGTGCGTTGCGTTTTTCCAGCCAGCGGTCATAGAAGCCACCACCATAACCAAGACGGTAGCCGTCTTTGCCACAGCATACGCAGGGCACGATGATGAGCTCCATCTCGCCCGGCGATACAAGCGGGCAAACGTCTTTTGGCTCCGGAATGTCGTACATACCTTTTTGCAGGTCATCCATGCTGCGTATAGCATGGGCGTGCATGACACCAAAGGAAACGCATCGCGGCACACACACGCGTTTGTCGTGCTTCCACGCATCCTCAATTAGGGTGATGGTTTCTGGCTCATCCGTGACGCTGACATAGGTGAATATCGTTTGGGCTCGTTTGTACTCCGGCAGCGATATGACACTTTGGAATATCTTGCTGTTAGCTGTTGCGCGCTCATCCGATGTCATCGCTGCCCTTTTGGCCAGCATCATCTTTCGGAACTCCGATTTCTCCTTCTTAAAATCCACCATCAGCCTCTCCCGCTATGAATCATAAGCTTTCGCCACATAGGCATTGGATGCCTTCTGTCTATGTTCGCCTTCCTTGCTTAGGGAGGTAGTGTCTGTGTGCGGCATTGTCGCGCTCATGCGTGTAGTTGCTCCAAGCTGAAGTCCTATGATAATCCCAGTTATTGGGTGGTGTGATAAAGGAGTCCAGCCTGTGTAGCTCACCATGTTTCTTCAGCCGATGATAGGCTTTGAACCAGATGCAGTAGCGCTCCTGTGGATAAACCTCGCACCAACCATCCGTGCTCCCTCCGCACGGTCCGTTCCTCTGGGATTTAGGGCATTGGGCCATGGGACAAGAATAGACAGCCGCGTCAAGACCGCAGTCTCCACAATCGACACAGCCGTAGAGCATGGTTTTCATCAGGCGCTCAAAACCGTGTGGGCGATTCACTCCCCTCTTGCGCTCACGCCAGTCCGTATAGTTCCGCAAAAGACTGAAGGCGCGCCGATTTTTTGTGAGGACCCAGTAATGGAAAAAGCGGGAGATTCCATAGGTTCTTGAAATCTTCGCACCGTGGTAACTCTCATTTCGCACGGCAGCCTCCGCGGTATTGAGCCCGAGTGCCCTACCCTTCTCGTCCACCGCGACGCGATAGAGATAAAAACCCTCGGGTTTGCCATAGTTGATTTCACGTGCCCAATCGCGCCACTGGCTCTGCAGTCTTTCCGCGGTGTCGAGTATCTGCGTAATATCTTCAGCGGTAAGATTCAGCCCACCGATATGCACACCCGCGTACCCAAGTCCGCGGGCAATCGCGACCATCTTCGCGGCGCGAAGACAGCGTGCGCCCCTACCCTTATCCTCGGACTTTGCCTCCTTTTCGAGAATCTCAAGTAACTCATCGCTCATATAGGCACCAGCGATATTGCCGGCCTTCATGAAACGCGCTGTTCCGGCGGAAACAACATAGATGTTCGCCAGTACAGGAACATCGTAGCCCCGCTCGCGCAGATACAGCAGAAGTTCCTCCATCTTGCGAGCATCATACCCAAGCTGGGAGATAACGAATCGGGCACCAGAGAGCAGCTTCTTCTCCAGCTTGAAGTACTGGTTAAGCGTTTCTCCCTCGGTCCACTTAAAGGGGCTGACAACCGCACCCGCATAGAAGTGGGTCGGTGGTTCCTGCGTGTCGCCACGCGGTCCGGGAACAACAAGACCCTTGTTCATTTCATGAATCATCTGGAGCAGCTGTACTGGATCAAGGTCGAAAACGGGGCGGGAACGCCCCTGCCAGCCCGAGCAGATATAATCTCCCGTCACCGCTAGCAAGTTTTCAACGCCACGCCGTTCAAGGGCGTACAACTGGCTCATAATTTGGTTCCGGTTGCGGTCTTTGCAGGTAAAGTGCGCGATGGGGGTAATGCCCTTGGCGTGACATTCCTCGGCAATGGTATCGGCAAGCATCGCCGGATGGCCGCCGGGGTTATCGGTTATCGAAACAGCATGCACCCTCCCCGTCCGGTAGATCTGCTCCGCCTCCTCCAACGCTTTGACTCTCGTCGCCTCCCGCGCACCTCGCCCGGGGGTCAACTCAAGCGTAACGACAAACTCGCCCTTCTCAAAAGCATCCTTCAGACTGTTCCCCACAGAATACTCCCCCCTGCGTTCCTTGCTTCCACAACTTTTGCTCCTCTATCTCTTGCTTTCTCGGCCAAACGCAACAGCGCTGGCAAAGAAAGGAAATCTGTTTGGCACGCCACGCGACGATAACTCATCTTAACCCTGTTTCTCGTACTCACTATCCGTATTTGGCATCTCAGTCAACGGTGCACGCGCAAAACTCGCCGGCTAATCGGGAACCATTCCCCGGTGACATGATAGTAGGAATCCGAGCATCTGAATATACCCCAAACCGCGAACAGAAGAACGAACAGGAGAGCCCGGCGCGAAAGCAAAAAAGGATAAATGCCTGAGAAAACCTCGGTCTACCGAAAAAAGTGACAGAAAAAGCCGCCAGCGGCCCAAATCACCCAAAAAAGAGGATACCTCTTTTCAATAGTTTGCTACAATACATTACGAGGAGAATGCGGCTGAGAAATGGCAAGGATACAAGACTCCGGAAAGGTTGGCTATGAGTGAAGAAAATGTGATGACCGATCAGGAATCAACTGACGGGCAAGAACCTGTCGAAAACCAACAAGTGGACAGCGAAAGCGATGCGTCCGACGAAGGAGAGTTGAAGCCGAAGAAAAAAGGTAAACTCGGTATTAAGATTCTCATAGTAGTCGCCATCGTTGTTGTTCTCTTGGGGGCAGGTGGCGGAGGCGCTTATGCGGTGTTCCACGATGACCCCGCGTTTTGCAACTTCCTTTGCCACGTTCCCATGGATCCTTATGTCGCAAGCTATGATGAAGGGATCTCCATCAATCCCGCGCAAGCAGATTCAAACGCCCCGCTGAGTGTCGTCGCCCACAAGGAAAGCGCTCAGCAACTCAACTGCCTCAGCTGCCACGTCACCACGATGCCCGAGCAAATCAGCGAAGGCATTAGCTGGGTGACTGGTAACTATGAGGTGCCCCTTGAAATGAAGGTTGTATCCAAGCAGATAGAGGAAGTAATTGGTGGAGACAAGAACGGTGTTTCCTTCTGCCTACGTCCCGAATGCCATGAGGGTATTACCACTCTCGAGGAACTTGAAGAAGCAACGGCCGATGAGGCTCGCAATCCCCACGAAGATGCACACTTCGGTGGCGTTCTCGATTGCAGCTCCTGCCATCAGATTCACGAGCAGTCGGTCAATATGTGTTCGCAGTGCCATCCCGACTCAACCATGCCTGCTGGCTGGCTGACCTACGCCGAGGCGCAGGCCCAAAAGAAAAGCTAATAACAGCGCTGTAACCACAGTCTATCAACCCACAAGAACGCCCCTTGAAGTCCCGCGCTTCAAGGGGCGTTTGGTTATTGCGGTGAGTTGCTTGGTGCTTTTTCTAAAGCTCTATGAGTTCGTGGGATGACTGTGTAAAGTCATCAAAGCCGTCTTCGGTGATAACGCCGAAGTCCTCTATGCGTACTCCGCCAATGTCCTCAAAATAAACACCTGGCTCAACGGTGATCACCTGACCAACTTCCAGCTTCGCCTCCGCTTTCGGCGCCAGCACGGGAAGTTCGTGGATGTCGATGCCCACACCGTGGCCCAGCGAGTGAATAAGTCGGCCCTCAAATCCGTGCGCAGCAAGGGTCGCGTCGGCGATGTCCTGTGCTTCGCAGCCTCTCATGCCAGGTACAAGCGCGTCTATCACCGCACGCTGAGCGGCACGAACAGCGGCATACATGGCGCGCTGCCGCTCGCTTGCTGTTCCCAACACGACGGTTCTGGTCATATCGGAGCGATAGTCATCAAGACGCGCGCCGAAATCCATGAGCACAAAGTCGCCCCGCTCGAATACACGCTCCCCCGGAATCGCGTGCGGGATAGCGCTGTGCGGTCCAGCGGCGACGATGGAAGGAAAGGCGAGACCTTGCGCACCGGCGTTGCGCATAAAGAACTCCAGTTCAATTGCCGCCTCGCGCTCCGTAAGGCCCGGCCTGAGATAGTCGAGCATATGAAGAAAGGCTGCGTCGGTGATTGCCTGAGCAGCCCTCAACATCTCAACCTCTTGGACATCCTTAACTGCTCGCAAGCCAGAAATAAGGTCGGAGAGTTCAATGAGTTCACAAGAGAGGCTAGCTTGTTCGTCGAGGGCTTTGCCAAGAGAGCGATAGGCATTCAGACGCAAGTCGGCTTCGATGCCAATGCGTAGCGTCTTTGATTGCCCATGGCCACCTCGCAAAGATTTAAGCATCTCGACCACATAGGCATAGCGGGGACGCCTTTCGTCGAGTATTCGCCAGCGTCCCTGCTCGTCAAGCTGCCGCAGCGCGCCCGAATAACGACTGTCCGTAAAAAAGAGCGCTTCGGCGCCGGGCGTGGCCTCGCCACCGGGAGCGGCATCTGAAGCGCCAGACGTGGCAACACCCGAAGCGCCCGCGATAAGAACAAGATGCGCCTGTTCCTCGTCAAACACACCCGAAAAACCCGTGAGCCAGCGTATGTCAGCCGTGTGTGTGGCAAGGTATACGTCGATGTTCTGCTCGGCGAGAACATCGAGCAGGCGTTTTAGACGATGCTCAATCATGCGATTCAATCCCAAGCACTTCGGAGATATCATCTGAGTCCAACGCCTGAGATGAGTCATCGTACTTGTCGTAGGAATCCGGTGGATCGGAACGGTTGATGCTGTCAACGTACTCGATGAGATACTCGATGCCGCTCTTGTAGGAAGCCACTCCCATGCCCTTGAATTGCCCGATGCAAACATCCACCATGACCGAATGCGAACGGAAGCCTTCACGCGTGGCAATATTGGAAAGATGCACTTCCACCACGGGAACAGAAATGGACGCGATGGCATCACGCAAGGCAATGGAGTAATGCGTGTGTGCGGCGGGATTGTAGACAATGCCCTCATAATGATAGGGGGCGCTCTGTATCGTATCCACCAGCACGCCTTCATGGTTCGACTGGAAGAAGTACAGTTCGACCCGTTCTTTCGAGGTTCCCCGTTCCTCGTTAAGCTCCTCACCAAACCGCGCAAGCTGTCGATTAAGGTCGTCAAGCGTGAGGGTGCCATAGATATCAGGTTCGCGTTGGCCGAGGAGATTGAGATTTGGCCCATTCAATACGAGAATATTCACTTTTCCTTTAACCTCCCTTTCATCAAGATTACATCCTCTCCTGCTCCCACAAAATGAGATATATCTTCACCAGATCGGGGTCAACGGCAACGACCTTCCACTGGCCAGGAGCTGTAACGAACACAAAACGCAACTCATCGTTGCGGACTTTTTTGTCAGAGAACATCCGGGCATGAAGCTCATCGGCAGAGAATGGCTCCGCAATCGATGCAAGACCAAGGCCATCGAGAAGAATCGCCTGAGCCTCAGCTAAACTCTCGGGCGCGCCCGCCGCCTCAATTGCGAGGCGAGCGGCAAAGCGCATGCCCTCCGCAACAGCGCGGCCATGGGAAATCCGGTATCCCGAAACCGCCTCAAGCGCATGGGCAAAGGTATGACCGTAGTTGAGACAGACGCGCTGCCCCTTCTCCCGCACATCAGCCGCAACGACGCGCGCCTTCAAAGACAATGAGCGCACGATTGCCTGCTGCGTAGCGCTCTCGGCATGCGCGAGAAGCGCCTCTGCGTCATCCATAAGCAGACGACAGGGCTCCTCACCGTCGAGAAGTGCCGATTTCGCAATCTCCGCAAAACCGTTTTCCCGTTCCACGGCGGGCAGCGTATCAAGCGTCTTCAAATCGGCGAGTACGTAGCGAGGCTGCCAAAAAGTTCCGACAAGATTCTTGCCTGCGCCAAGGTTGATGGCGGTCTTGCCGCCTATTGAGGAATCGACCATCGCGAGCAAACTTGTGGGCACTTGAACATAGTCAACGCCACGCATATAGGTCGAAGCGACAAAACCCGCCAAGTCGCCTACAACGCCGCCGCCAAGCCCGACGATGAGGGCATCGCGTCCGATGCCAAGCATAACAAGCGCCTCCCAAAGTTCGGTGGCGACCTCGATACTCTTACTTCCTTCTCCGGCGGGAACCGTGAGGTCGAATACCTCGAACCCTCCTTCGGAGAGACTCGCCTTAACTTTCGAGAGATACTGGGGGCCAACGTTATCGTCCGTGATGACCACCGCCTTAGTGGCGGCACTCACCTCGCGCGTATGGACGCCAAGACTGGCAAGCAGGGATGTGCCCACGCGAATGTCGTAGGCGCTCTCCCTGTCGATGACAACTTTCAGACGCTGCGTACTCATCGTATCCTTTCCTGTGGCGGCAGTATTCCCCGCACACGGAGGGCATGCTGAACCGCAAAAGTCACTTCGTAAAGGGAATATCCCCTCGTATCAACGGTAACATCTGCCACTTCCTCATAATACTGCAAACGGGAGGCCAATATCTCGGCAGGAGAGATTGCCTGAGAAAGCATCGGGCGGGTTTCGGGGGACGAAATGCGCGAGACTGCCTCATCCGCGTCAACCTTGAGATACACAACAGTCCCAAGCTGCCTGAGAAGCGCGCGCGTTTCCTTGTGCACAATCACGCCTCCACCACAGGAGAGTATGCAGCGCGGGTATTCAAACATGGTGTGGAGAAACACGAATTCTCGAGCGCGGAAGCCCTCCTCTCCCTCCAACTCGAATATCTTCGGAATCGGCATACCCGCATCGCGCGCAATGCACACATCCGCGTCAACGCTCTCCATCTTCTCAAAGCGCGCAAGACGACGCGCGACACTCGACTTGCCCGAGCCCATAAATCCGATAAAAACGATGTGGTC
>JAIRTN010000137.1 GCA_031254905.1 Coriobacteriales bacterium | reverse complement strand
AGCACCGGCAAGGTTGGTGCGGCGGCTGTCCCGGCAGGAGAAACGGCATCTGGCATCCGTGACGCTACAGATGACAGCCGCTGAGCGTCGGCTTGTCCCATCAGAAGTCCGTAAGCGATTGCCCTGGCGCGTATCGCGCGCGTTGACAGATACCCGTATTCCAAATAGTATATTTGGGCTACATTGGAATTTCGGTTTGCACTATGCTTATCCGACTGGGAGAAGGTACGCCGTGGAAAGCGAAAAAACGAAAGCTATAGAAAGCAAAATGCGCTTCGCTAACAAGGTGTGCAAAGATACTAACACCTATACTGCCGAAAAAGAGTTTTGGGATATAGTAAAAACCGGCAGTGATGGGCTCCTACAAAAAGAGGAGTATGTGCGCTCTGCCTTTCCAGCGTTGAACTGGAAGTAGGCCCATGTTAAATAGCGGCCTGTTTAATGGCGTGGAAGACGAGATTCAGGCAAGCACAGACGCGATACAAGCAACACTAACCAAGAGCGATTTATTCATAATCTTCGATACCATAACTTTACGGAAGATACTATAATGCTGCTTATAGAGTCTCTTGGGCAGGAGGGCTTCAGGCTCTACGCATAGTGATTGTTCAAAAGTGTTCGAAAGGCCTTTTGCCCCTCTAAGCACCTGCCGTTTGCCATTTGCCGTTTGCCGACCAGCCCTTTATACCTTGCGGCGACGCGATACTCAAACAGTATCATTTGGCTAAACGGCGATTAAGACACCGCAATGCCGCACTACCCGCCGGCGCAGCACCTGTCGCCCACGCACTACCGCACTACCGCACTACCGCACCACTCGCCGGCACAGCAGCAGCAACGCCGACGACACCGGCCCCCCTCCCAAGGGGAGGCCAACCACCGCAAAACACGATGAAGGGAGAGTAATTGACTGCCCCGCCTCTTATACCCGCTCCACCACTAGCGCTCATCGGCTTTCTCATTTTGTTTCCCCTGCTCACAGCCGGGCTTCTGCTCGTTGTCCGCAGCGACAAAGGCCGCGCCGCAGTCGTGGTCGGTTCAGCCGTCATCATCATGGCGGCCACCCTGCTCCTCGCCGCGGGCTACCTCGTCGATAACTCGTGGAAGGGCTCGCTCGACCCCACATCAGCAACCGCGGCCACATCAACCATATCCACCCTCATCCCCTACCTCATCATCGCCATCGACGCAATCATCGCCCTCTACATCCTCACAAAAAGCATCCGCCACAAAAAGCCCCTCGCGGCGGCCCTCGCCGTCGCCCAACTGGCGCTCATCCTCGGCTTCGAATTCACCGTCGGCCACAACGTCACCGTCGCCAACAGCCTCTACATCGACCCTCTCTCAGTAATCATGGCCCTCATCATCGGCATCATCGGCGGCGGAATCTGCATCTACGCACTCGGCTACATGAAGGATTTCCAAGCCCATCTCAATAATGAAAATGGGGATGCTAACGCGGCGCATTCCGCCCAAAATTCCCCCAATCCACCAGCAGCGGCAGCGCCAGCGGCCCCGGCAGAGCCCACCCCAACAACCCCCGGCGCCACCCCCGCCACCCCCGGCCGTCCCCAAGACCGCCGCCCCATCTTCTTCTCCCTCATGTTCCTCTTTCTCTCCGCGATGTTCACCATCGTCTTCGCCAACAACCTCACGTGGCTGCTCTGCGCGTGGGAGGTCACGACGGTCTGCTCCTTCGCCCTCATCGGCTACACGCGCACCAAAGAGGCCATCAACAACTCATTCCGCCAAATCATCATGAACCTGCTCGGCGGCATCGCCTTCGCAATCGCCCTGTTCTACCTCGGCGCCCAAGGCATAGGCGAACTCGACGTACTCATCAAACAAGGCGCCATGGGCATGATGGCCCTCCCCATCGCCCTCATCGCCTTCGCGGGCATGACCAAGGCGGCCCAAGTGCCCTTCCAAAGCTGGCTGCTCGGCGCCATGGTGGCGCCCACCCCCACCTCGGCCCTCCTCCACTCGTCAACCATGGTCAAGGCGGGCGTATTCATCCTCATCAAACTCGCCCCCACCCTCGGCTGGAACGGTAACGGCATCATGGTCGTCTTCATCGGCGGCCTCACCTTCCTGTTCTGCTCGGCCATCGCAATCACGCGCTCCAACGCAAAACAGGTCCTCGCCTACTCAACCATCGCCAACCTCGGCCTCATCGTCACCTGCGCCGGCGTCGGCACCCCCGAGGCAATCTGGGCGGCCATCTTCCTCCTCATCTTCCACGCGGCCGCAAAATCGCTGCTCTTTCTCTGCGTCGGCACCGCCGAACACCACATCGGCAGCCGCGACATAGAAGACATGGACAACCTTTTCGTCCGCATGCCCGGCCTCGCACGGCTCATGGCACTCGGCATCCTCGCGATGTTCGTGGCGCCCTTCGGCATGCTCATCTCCAAATGGGCAACTATCGTTTCACTCGTCGAGGCCAACAACCTCACCCTCCTCCTCATCCTCGCTTTCGGGTCAGCCGTGACCTTCGTATTCTGGTCCAAATGGCTCGGAAAACTACTCAGTGTCGCACAAAAGGACAATAATAGGGAGACAAGAGTGCACCGTTCGGAATGGTCGGCTCTCGCCCTTATGGCAATTCTCGTCGTCGGTATGAGCGTCGGGTTCCCCTTTGTCTCAGAGTACGTAGTCGTACCCTACCTCTTTCGGTTCGCTTACATACCGAAGCCCCCGCTGGACCTCAGCAGCGACGTCATCTTCGGCATCGCCCTCCCCAATGTTGAGGCCATCAGCTTCGACAACCTGCTCATCATGGCGATAATCGTGCTGGCAATGATTGTCTCCTTCCTCGTATTCTTCCTCCGCGTAGGCCGCGGTGCCAAACGAAACGCCCAAGACGGCGCCCCCGCTAAAAAGATTCGCCGCAAGGTGCCCGTCTACCTCAGCGGCGTCGGCATGGACTTCGAGAACCGCACCTACCGCAACTCGCTTTCTAAAGAAAGCACGGCCTCACAACGCAACTGGTACATGGAGGGGTGGTTCGGCTCCGAGCGCCTCACGCCAATCGCAAACGTCATGTGCATCACCATCCTCGTTTTCGGCTTGGTGCTTGCACTGATGAGCCTTGGGGGGTGGTCGCTATGACGCTCATTTCTTTCGCCATCTCGCTCGTTGCCTTCACGGTTTTGGCCCCCATTGTCGGCTGCCTCATCGCGGGGCTCGACCGCATCATCAACGCCCGCCTGCAGGGGCGCGTCGGCCCACCGCTGCTCCAGCCTTGGCACGACGTCCGCAAACTCTTGGCAAAAGAAGACGTCGCCGTCAACGACTTTCAGGGCTTCTACGTGGCCATGGCGCTGCTCTTTGCCATCCTTGCCGGCGTATTCTTCTTCGCGGGCGGTAACTTCCTGCTCGTGGTATTCATCCTCATGCTCTCGACCCTGTTCTTCATAATCGCGGCCTACTCCACGCGCTCACCCTACGCCGAACTTGGTGCCGAGCGCGAGATAGCCCAAGTCATGAGTTATGAGCCGATGGTCGTCCTCATGACCGTCACCTTCTACATGGCAACCAAGGCCTTCCTCGGTGAGGGAACCTTTAACGTGGGAGCGGTACTTACGCTCGACCGTCCGCTCATCGTCGCCTTGCCGCTGGTATTCGTCGGGCTATTGTTCATCCTCACCATCAAACTGCGCAAATCCCCCTTCGACCTCAGCTACTCGCACCACGCGCATCAAGAACTCGTCAAGGGCATCTCCACAGAGATGAGTGGACGCACGCTGGCCTTAGTCGAAATCATGCACTGGTATGAGACCGTGCTGTTCCTCGGCTGGGTGGGTCTGTTCCTCGTTTGGGGGAGTTGGATTGGGGCGGTAGTCGCCCTTATCGGCATAATTCTTGTCTATTTTCTCGAAATCTTTATCGACAACAACTTCGCACGCATGAAATGGCAACTCATGGTTACTTCGAGTTGGGTGGTCACTCTCGTGTGCGTGGTCTTAAACCTTATCATCCTCAAGATGGTATTTGTGTAGGAGGTGCCGGATGTCCTCAACGATAAAATCACCCTGGATAATCCACTACGATGCGTCGAGTTGTAACGGCTGCGACATTGAGGTTCTTGCCTGCCTCACCCCGATGTACGACGTGGAACGCTTCGGCATCATCAACACCGGCAATCCCAAACACGCCGACATCTTCCTCGTAACCGGCTCGGTCAACGAGCGCAATGCCAGCGTCGTCCAACAAATCTACGAGCAGATGCTTGAGCCGAAGGTCGTCATCGCCTGCGGCATCTGCGCCTGCACGGGCGGCATCTTCAAGGAGTGTTACAACACGCTTGGCGGCGTGGATGTGGCGATTCCCGTGGACGTCTACGCGCCCGGCTGCGCCATCCGTCCTGAGGCCATCATCGACGCGGTTGTCACCGGGCTTGGTGTGCTTGAGGAGAAGCGCGCGGCCCTTGCCGCTGGGATATCCGTGGCGCCCAGCCTGCCCACCTGCCTGACCGCCGCGGACAAAATCGTCGATGGAAAGACCGTCCGCGACGAGGCACTCGAAACAACAACGGGCACGGGAGGTGCCACAAGCCATGAATAACGAAACCACCACGAACACTGAGGCTGCTGCTGCTGAGGCTGCTACTGAGGCTGCTACCCCCGAGGCCGTCGCTGAAACCATCCCCGCCGAAGCTCCCGCCGAAGCCCCCACCACCGGCGCCGAAAAGCCGCAGGTATTCATCGACATCGCCCCCGAGGAGATGCGCGCGCGCGTCGAAGCCTACGACAAACTCGGCTGGCGCTTCGCCAATATATGCGGCAGCACCGTCCCCGGCGGCGTCGAACTCATCTACAGCTTCTCCAAGGGGCTTCCCCTCGAAAACCTCCGCTTCACCGTCAGCGCCGAAGCGAGTGTCCCCTCGGTCTCAGATTGCTTCCCCAACGCCTTTTTCTTTGAGAACGAAACCCACGACCTGTTCGGTGTCACCTTCTCCAACATATCTATCGACTTCGGCGGCGAATTTTACACCGTTTCGGTCCCCACGCCCATGAACCCGCACTCATCCGAGGCACGGGCGGCGGCGGCAAACAACAGCTACGGCGCCGCAAACTACGGCGCCTGTCCGATACCCGAACCAAAAGAGGAGGTGGGCTAGAATATGGGCAAAAGAACCGTCATCCCCTTCGGGCCCCAACATCCCGTCCTACCCGAACCAGTACACCTCGACCTCGTAATCGAGGATGAGCGCGTCATCGAGGCCATCCCCCAAGTGGGCTTTGTCCACCGGGGGCTCGAAAAACTTGTCTCAAAGAAAGACTTCATGCAATTCGTCCTCGTCGCCGAACGTATCTGCGGCATCTGCGCCTTTGGTCACAGTCTTGGTTATTCGGAGACAGTCGAGGCGCTCATGGGCATCGAAGTCCCCCGGCGCGCCGAGTATCTGCGCGTCATCTGGCACGAGCTATCGAGAATCCACAGCCATATCCTCTGGCTCGGGCTTCTCGCGGACGGATTCGGCTTCGAAAATCTGTTTATGCAGTGCTGGCGCCTGCGCGAAGGCGTGCTGGACATCTTCGAGGAAACAACCGGCGGCCGCGTCATCCTTACGGCCTGTAACGTAGGCGGCGTGGAGCAAGACATCGAGAACAGCGAACTTGCGGGCATAGTCCAGCGCCTCAACAACATGCGCTCCGAATACGATGAACTTCTCCGCACCTTCCTTAAGGATCGCTCGGTGAAAAGCCGGCTCGTAGGCGTAGGCTTCCTCTCCCGCGACGAGGCCTATAAACTCGGCTGCGTCGGCCCCTTCGGGCGCGCGTCGGGTCTTGAGGACGACATTCGCCTGTTTGGCTTCGGCGCCTACGGCGACCTTGCGGACTTCCAACCCATCATCTCCAAAGATGGCGATGGCTATGCGCGCTGCGAAGTCCGCGCGCGCGAGGTGCTTCAGTCCATCGACATCATCAGCGAACTCGTAGACAAGATACCGGACGGCCCCTTCAACCAAAAGGTCAAAGGCACACCCGAAGCCGGTTCCTACGCCGCCTCACGCCTCGAGCAGCCGCGCGGCGAGTGCTACTATTTTGCTAAAGGAAATGGCACAAAGTTTCTCGAGCGCTTCCGTATTCGCACCCCCACCTCGCAAAACATCGCGGGCATGGTGCAGACGCTTCAGGGCTGCGACTTGGCCGACGTGCCGCTTAACGTGTTAACCATCGACCCCTGCATTAGTTGTACGGAGAGGTAGGCTCTGCCATGGGTAATTTCCACCTGACAAAGATGTCGCTTCGCAACCTGTTCAAAAAACCAGCGACCAAGATGTACCCCGTGGTTGCGCCCACGTATACGCAGCGCTCGAAAGGACACGTCGTCTGTGAGATTACGGACTGCATCCTCTGCGGCATCTGCCAAAAGCGCTGCCCCACCCACGCCATAACCGTAAGCAAGCCCGACGAAACGTGGACCATCGACAACTTCTCCTGCATCCAATGCCTCAGTTGTGTGCGGAACTGCCCCAAAAAATGCCTGACCATGAACCCCGAATACACAAAACCCTCCCCCACAAAAACCACCCTCACCCGAACCAAACCCCCCAAACCCCCCCCCCGAACCCCCCCCCCACGGGTAGGCCGGGGGGGCGGGCCCGGGGGGGCGGCGGCCCGGGGGCGACCG
>JAIRTN010000125.1 GCA_031254905.1 Coriobacteriales bacterium | reverse complement strand
TGTTTGTACTGTAGTCGGTAGTTTGCATCCTGTCAGTATACCGCACCCCCCGCCCCTTATCATCCCGCTCGCCACCGCCGAACGAGATTTCTCCTTCCGCCTACGACTCCACGCGACATGACATTCGTATTCGATAACACTCATAGATTGTCAGTCTCACGGATGGCATCGGAACGTCCTTATGCGGATGTTGCCGCACAGGGGGTGGGACGGAGGGCGGCGACGGTGGCCATTCGGCCAGCTTGGGTGCCGTCGCGTCTGACGGAGTGATAGAGCGGGCTGCTCTTTGTGGAATGGGGATATCGCTCGATGGATGACGCAGGAACACCGAATGAGGTGAGTATTGCCATGGCAGCACCGGGCAGGTCGGCAAGAAAATGTTCATCGCCACAAGAAGTGAAGTGCTTCTCGGTAATCGCCGGACGAACAAGCAAAGCATCGCGCACTTCTCCACCAACCTCATAGTCCTCGCCTGCGATGGCGGGACCAATCCAGACCATGAGTGTTTCCGGGCGAACGCCGTGGCTGTCCGCCAGTTGTTCAAGCGCTCGTTCGATGATGCCACCGGCAAGGCTGCGCCAACCCGCGTGGATGGCGGCAACCACCTGCTTTTCGCTGCTCGCACAGACGAGAGGCAGACAGTCGGCGGTTGTGAAGGCTACCGCGGTGCCGGGCACGGTAAGAATGGCCGCGTCCGCAACCGGCGCGGGAACAGACAAAAAGGCCTCAGACGCGCTAGTCTTCCCGTCCAGCGTGACGATTCTCGTCCCATGTTCAAGGCTCAGCCATGTGAGAACGGGAGAGGTACGAGCAGAGGCATCGGCGCTCTTGTCTCCCTCACCTTCGCTTCTGTATTCCCCCGCGGGCTCTTGTGTGGAGCCTTGCGTAAGTTCTTGCATGAGCGCCCGTTCAAGCGCGCGACGATTGTTCTCTCCTTTGCCGGCGATGAAATCAAACGGCGCCCCCGCAAAATCGCGTGGTGCGCCGTTGTGTTGGGCAAGTGTGGTGAAGGCGATGAGCCAAGGTAGTACGAGTTTTTGAGGGGCAACGCGCGGAAAGGGGCCGCAGGCGCCGGGTGATTTAGAGGTAGCGGGCACGGGCATCTCTTACCGCGGCGCTGACCAGAGCAATCGCCTCGTCGAGTGGCACCTGCTGCTTCTCGCCGCTGCCGCGCTCCTTTAGCTCGATTTCGCCGGCCTCAAGACCCCGTTTGCCCACAACGACTTGGTAAGGCCACCCGATGAGGTCCGCGTCGTTGAACTTTACACCGGCGCGCTCGGCTCGGTCATCGAAAACAACCTCTATGCCCTGCGCGGCTAAGCCCTCGGCAATCTTCAAAGCCGCCGGCTCCACAATCTCATCGCCTACGATGAGTGGAAGCACCGCGACCTCGGCGGGAGCGATGCTTATCGGCCAAGCGATGCCGCCCTCATCGTTATGCTGCTCGACCACCGCGGCAAGCGAGCGCGTAACGCCCCAGCCATAGCTGCCCATAAAGAAGGGCTTCTCGGAGCCGTCCTCGTCCATGAAGGTGGCGGACATGGCATCCGCATACTTTGTGCCGAGCTGGAAAATCTGACCAACCTCGATGCCGCGGGCCATTTTGAGCGGCGCGCCGCAGGCAGGGCAGAAATCTCCAAGACGCGCCGTCGCGAGGTCCGCCCAACTGTCGACCGAAAAATCCGCGCCCTGCATGGCTCCCGCATAATGGTAGTGCTCCTCGTTGGCGCCGACGAGCCAACGCGCTGTCTCCTTGAGCGAGACATCGGCAACAACGCGCACGCCCCTCGGCAGACCGACGGGCCCCATATAGCCTTTGACCAAGCCCGCCGCGAGCATTTCCTCATCGCTGAGAAACTCGAAGCCCGGGATGGCTCGGTTTGCCTTAATCTCCCCCAACTCGTGGTCGCCGGGTATGAGCAGCACGCTGATGACGCCCTCGCAGTCCTTTACGGCCAGAGCCTTGACGGTTGCCGCCTCGGGTATTTTGAAGAAGGCCGCGAGCGCGGCGATGGTTCCCTCGATGGGAGTATGCACCTTTATCAACTCATCAGCCTCGTAGACAAGCGGCTGGATGCGCGCCTTGGCAACCTCGGTATTGGCGGCAAATCCACAATCGCAAAAGACAAGTTCCGCCTCACCGGCATCGGCAAGCGCCATGAACTCACAGGTCACTTTGCCACCAATCTGGCCGGAATCCGCCTCGACGGGATAGAAGGTCAGGCCCAGCCGCTCACAGATGCGCACGTAGGCTCGTGCCATAGCATCATAGCCTTCCTGCAGGCTCTCCCTTGTGGTATGAAAGTCGTAGGCGTCCTTCATGACAAACTCGCGCCCCCGCAGCAGGCCGAAGCGCGGACGAATCTCGTCGCGATACTTGTTGGTGATATGAAAAAGCGAGAGCGGCAACTCACGATAACTGCGCAACTCGTTGCGGATGAGGTAGGTGACAAGCTCCTCGTGGGTGGGCGCTAAGGCAAAGGTGTGTTCGTGGCGGTCGTTGAGGCGAAAGAGTTCCGGCCCATAGTCGTCCCACCGGCCGCTTTCGTGCCAAAGTTCGGCGGGCTGGATGATGGACATACGTATCTCTTGGGAGCCGATAGCCTCCATTTCCTCACGGACAATCTGCTCAATCTTCCGAACCGATTTAAAACCGAGAGGTAAAAAGGAATAGACGCCCGAAGCAACCTTACGTATCATCGCCGCGCGCACAAGCAGGCGGTGCGAGGCTATCTCGGCATCGCCCGGGTCCTCCCGAAGCGTAGGCGCGTATAGTTGGCTCATGCGAAGCAGATGGGTGGCTGGCACAAGGGCTCCTCTCGATTGTCGTCCTCTTTCTGCCCGATAAGAGGGCTCCTTATTGTATCATTTGAGTTACGAACTATGTATGTGCTTGCAAAAGGAGGTTGTGGATTATGGCGAGGGTACTGCTGATTAACGGAAGCCCCAATGAGAAGCGCTGCACCTACACGGCACTGTCACAGGTGGTGCGAGGGCTTGAGGAAAGTGGGATAGAAACGGAGATTGCCTGGCTCGGTAAAGAACCGGTTAAGCCTTGCATCGGCTGCGGTGCCTGCGACGAAAGCAGACGCTGCGCCTTTGGCGCTCACGATGGCATCAACGCGCTCATCGAAAACGCGAGCGAGGCAGATGGACTCGTCGTTGGCTCACCGGTGTTCTACGCGGGCATTAACGGCTCGCTCAAAAGCACTCTCGACCGAATCTTCTTCGCCGCGGGAAGCACCTTTGCCCTCAAGCCGGGCGGGGCGGTTGTCAGCGCACGGCGCGCCGGCACAACCACGGCGCTCGAACAACTCAATAAATACTTCATCATCTCGCAGATGCTGCTCGTCGGCTCGCTGTATTGGCCGATGGTTCATGGTCAGGCCGTTGAGCAGGTCATTCAAGATGAGGAAGGGATGCAGGTCGCCTACCAGCTTGGAGCGAACATCGCGTGGACCATCAAATCACTTGAGGCAGGAAGGGCTGCGGGCATCGAGCCGAAGCAGCCGACGCACCGCGCCCGAACAAACTTCATCAGATAGAAGCGGCGGCGCTTCTTGGCGACGCTTCTTTATAGACGCTCAATCTCCTCGAAAAGAGCGTCGATAATCTGCGATTCGTCGACGGAATAAAGTATCTTGCCTTCGGAGAAAAGCGCGCCTTTGCCTGCGCCGCAGGCTACTCCCACGTCCGCGTCCTTCGCCTCGCCGGGCCCGTTGACCACGCAGCCCATAACCGCAACGGTCAGCGGCTTTTCTATCTGTTGTAACCGCCGCTGCACCTCCTCGGCAATGGCGATGAGGTCAACCTTGCATCGCCCGCAGGTGGGGCAACTCACGAGTTCCGGCGTGCGGCGGCGCAGGCCGCAGGCCGAAAGCAACTCCCAGATGACCAGCACCTCCTCAACCGGGTTCGCGGTCAAGGATACCCGCAGCGTATCGCCTATGCCGTCGAGCAGAAGCGCGCCGAGCCCTGCGGCGGACTTCACCGTGCCCTGCCGAAGCGTGCCCGCCTCCGTAACGCCAAGATGAAGCGGAATATGTGGCAACTCCTGAGCGAGCAGGCGATAGGCGTCAACGGTAGTGCGTACGTCGTGCGCCTTCGCGGAAAGCACAACATTCTCAAAACCGCGATTCTCAAAATGATTGGCAAAGGCCACCGCGGAGGCAACAAGTTTCTCAGGAAGCGTTAAATCACTGCGCTCGGCAAACTCATGAGCAAGAGAGCCGGCGTTTACGCCGATGCGGATGGGGATACGAGCCTCGCCCGCGGCGTCGATGATGGCATCGACCATGTCCTTATCCCCGATATTCCCCGGATTGATGCGCAGCTTAGCGGCACCAAGACGCGTCGCCGCAACCGCAAGCCGAAAGTCAAAATGGATGTCGGCAATGACGGGCAGGGGCGATTCCTCGCAAATGCGGCCGAAGGCAGGCAGGGCATCGTGCGTGGGAATGGCAAGGCGCACCAGTTCGCAGCCCGCCGCCCGAAGTTCCTCAATCTGCGCCAGACAGGCATCGGCATCCTCGGTTCGCGTATTGAGCATCGACTGAACAACCACCGGCGCTCCCCCGCCGATGCGCACACCGCCCACCATGATTGGACGCGTCTGCTCGCGGGCCACTGAAGCCAATGGAGCCACTGAAGCCACCGAGCCAGCCATGCCTACCATGCTAACCGCCGATGATGTAGTTTTGGATGTCTTGATTCGTCACAAAGAAAAACAGCATGACGAGCAGCGTCAAAGCGACGATGGTTATGCCGTTAATCACCCGCGTGGGAATGCTGCGACGCGTAACGCGCTCGATAGTCTCCACAACAATCTTCCCCCCGTCGAGCGGCGGAAGGGGCAGCAGGTTCATCAGGCCAATCGAGATAGACAGCGCGGCGGCCAAGCTGATGAAGGGGAAGAATCCGCCCGCGGCAGCGTTGCGCGCCTCAAAGGACACGCCGATGACCGACGCCGACTGGCTCACCACATCGCCAAACGTGGCGGGGTTAAAAAGCTGGAGAATCGCTTGGGCAACCATGCCGATGAAGGCAAGTGAGGTCAGAAAGGCGTCGACAAAAGAAACCGGCACCTTCTCGATAGTTGGGGCGACGCCGAGCAGGGCGCGCCCGTCGTTATCCGCAAGAATTACGTGGTAATCGCGCGTAATGCCGGCACGCTCAATCGCAACCGTCACCTCAGCA
The DNA here is from genome assembly GCA_031254905.1 of Coriobacteriales bacterium. The sequence continues at coordinate 7,261 of JAIRTN010000125.1, read as the reverse complement.
CCGGGCGTGTGCGCACCCATGGCCCCCGTAAACGCCACCCAAGTGTCAACCGGGCTGCCCTCAAGCGCAACAATGGTGTCGCCCGGCACAAGTCCAACCTGCGCCGCGGGGCTGCCCTCAACAACGCTGTCGACGGTCAGCGTGGGCACCTGAGTGCCGCTGACCATCATCGCCGTGGTAAAGACGATAACCGCAAACAGAAGATTAAAAAATACGCCCGCCGCCAAGATGATGACGCGCTGGTACCAAGGGGCGGCGTTGAACGTAAGTTTGCGCTCGGCGGCGATATGGGCGGCCGCGTTGGCAACAGGCCGCGACTCGCCGAGGGCTGCCCCATCGGCCTCGGGCATCAGATAGCGGTACTGCCCCTGCTTCTTAACGCGCTTGACGGTGCCCCACGCGTCGAGAACATCGAGCGCCTCCTCGAGGTCGTAGCCAAGCGCCGGCTCGGCGGCTCGCGCCTCCTCCTCGGTAAGCGTACCGTGCTTGGCAAGGTAGCTAAAAGCCGAGGCAAGATGTGTGTTTTCCCTGTTAGAGCCCTCGCCGGCAATAAGGGCGTAGCCCCCGAGCAGGATGGGGGTTATCCCAAATTTCGTCCCCTTAAACGTAAACCCGATGTTCGGCCCGGGCAGGCCAAGCATAAATTCCTTCACGCGCAGGCCAAACAGGCGCGCGGCGGTAAAATGCCCCGCCTCATGTATAAGCACAATGAGGGAGAACATCAAAACGCCAAAGAAAACAACCTTAAATCCTTCAATAAATACATCCATTGCCCCAGTATACCCGCAGCGCGCCGCCTTGTCAGCGCCGCGAGTGAGCCGTTACGGGAAGGAAATATGAGAATTTTTAGAGAATTTTTAAAGGGGGACAAGGTCGGGTGCGAAACGGGCCACCGCTCCCCCTTAGGAAAGCGCGGCGCGCGCCGCGGCGCGCGCCCACGCGTCGACTTCCTCAAGCTGCTCAAGAGAGGCAACCGGCTCGCTTTCGTGGCGCTCAAGAACTGTCTCGACGACGCGCTCGATGTCCAAAAAGGCGCACTCCCCCGCAAGGAAGGACTGCACGGCTACCTCGTTTGCCGCGTTGAGCGCCGCGGGCGTTGTTCCGCCCGTCCTGCCCGCCGCCAGCGCAAGACCCAAGGCGCCGAAGGTTTCTATGTCGGGCTCCTCAAAGCCGAGGTGGCCAAGTTTTACAAAATCAACGGGCTCAAGCGAGGCCTCCCAACGCCGGGGATACGAGAAGGCGTACTGGATGGGGATGCGCATGTCGGCGGTGCCAAGGTGGGCCTTTACGCTGCCGTCGCGATACTCGACCATCGAGTGGACACAACTCTGAGGATGAACAACAACGCGTATGTCGTCGTAGGCAAAGGCAAAAAGGTGGTGGGCTTCTATGACCTCGAGCCCTTTGTTCATCAGCGTTGCGCTGTCGATGCTTATCTTCGGACCCATGAGCCATGTCGGATGCGCGAGCGCCTCGCGGGCCGTCACCCGCTTGAGTTGCGCGCGCGTCCAACCCCGAAACGGGCCACCGGAGGCGGTAAGCCATATACGACTGGCCTCCTCGGCGCGCTCCCCCACAAGGCATTGGAAGATGGCTGAATGCTCCGAGTCGACTGGCACGAGAGCCGGCAAAGGGGCGTTTGCGGGGGCTGCACCGGAGGCAGAGACTAAAGCGGCACCGGGGGCAGAAGCATTGCCGGAGGCATTGGTGTTGCCGGCGCTAGAAAGCATCCCCATGAGCAACTCGCCTCCCACCACAAGGGATTCCTTGTTGGCAAGCGCAAGACGTCGACCCTGCGCGAGCGTCGTGTAGCTTGCTCTAAGCCCCGCGGCGCCCACCAAGGCGTTAAGCACCATGTCAACGCCTTCCGAGACACAGAGAGCCTCAACGGCGGCGGCGCCAAAGCCAACCCTGACCCCAGCGGGAAGCTGCCCAAGCAAAGGATGGTTCCGCAAGGTTTCGTCCCCGATGGCAACGGCGGAAACGGCAAACTCAAGGGCCTGCGCGACGAGCAATTCGATGTTGCGATGAGTGGCGAGAGCCACGACGTTTATCGACACAAGGTTTTGACGCACAACATCAAGGGCCTGCCGACCGATGGAGCCGGTCGAGCCAAGAAGGACGAGGCGCAGCGGAGCGTCACCTTGCGACACCAGCGCCCCTGTCCCCATCGCAACCTCCGCTACCTCCGCTACCTCCGGCGCGGCTGCCATCCCCATCGTCTTCTCCGCCATCCTCACCACCATCACAATCCTATAAACCTGAAAAGCAGCGACGCAACCGCCGCAACCGCAATCAAGGAATCGCAGCGGTCAAGAAAACCACCGTGCCCCGGCAACAAGGTGCCCGAATCCTTAAAACCCGTGTTGCGCTTGATGCGCGATTCAACAAGGTCGCCGAGCATCCCTATCCACCCGCAGGCAAGCCCGCCAAAAATCGCCCAGCCAAACGGCAGTTCAAGGCCGGGTATCAGCGGGAAAAGACACCAAACCGCAATCGACATGATGATGCCCGCAACAAATCCCTCCCACGATTTTTTCGGGGAGATACGTGGCGCCATCGGGTGCTTCCCAAACTTCGAGCCGATGAGATAGGCAAAGGTATCGTTCGCCCAAACGGAAAGCAGAACGCCAAACACAAGCACGCCGCCCCAAAACCCGGGCAACACGTCGCGAATCATCACCAGCGACGAAAGCATGAGCCCCGTATAACAGGCGCCAAACAGCGTAACCGCCACGTCGGTGATGCGCGCGGGAGTATAAAACACATACCAAATGAGCAGCGTACAGGCAAAAACGAGGGTCAGCGAGAGCAGGCCGTCGAAGTGCCATACCGCGTAGACAAGAGGATAGGCGGCGGCAACCACCGTACCCAGAAGTTCATTGGGAAGCTTCGCGTCGTTTCGCAGCATGTGATACAACTCAAAGGCGCACAGCCCCGAGAGCGTAGAGGTCATAAGCACGGTCGTCACGTCGCTTATAAGCACCAGAGCAACAATAGATATCGAAAATACCGCAGCGGTAATCGCCCGCGCCTTAAAACCGCTCACGCCTCAAACACCGCCAAAACGCCGCTCGCGCTTCTGAAAAGCGCAGAGGGCACGCAGCAACTCATAGCAATCGAAGTCCGGCCAGAGCGTGGGCGTAATATAAATCTCACTGTAAGCTGCCTGAAACAGCAGGAAATTCGAGAGCCGGGACTCCCCGCTCGTGCGAATGAGCAAATCGGGGTCGGGAATGCCCGCGGTCTCAAGATAGGAAGCAAAGGATTCGGGTGTGAGCGTATCGAGCGCACCTTCGTCAAGCGCGCCCCTTAAAACATCGCGTGCGATGCGCTGAGCGGCGGAAACTATCTCGAGCCGCGAGCCGTAATTCACGGCGATGACAAGCGTCATGCCCGTGTTGTCCCGCGTACGCTCAACGGCGCTCTCAAAGGTCAGGCGCGTCCGGGCAGGCAGCGGCGAAAGGTCGCCGATGGTGCGAATACGCACCTGCTCCTCATGCAGGCCCTCAAGTTCCTCTGCCATCGTGTTAGCGAATAGGGTCATAAGTGTCTTGACCTCGACCGCCGGACGTGCCCAGTTCTCGGTGGAAAAGGAGTAGATGGTGAGATAACGGATGCCGAGGTCATTCGCGGTACGGATAAGGGCACGGACGCCTTCGATACCCGCCTTGTGACCGGCGGCACGGTTCTTGCCGCGCTGCTGCGCCCAACGACCGTTGCCGTCCATGATAACGGCAACGTGGGCGGGTATGCGCTCAACATCAAACGATGACAAGTCTATGTCATCCGGCGCGGAGTCGAAAATCTCGCGAAGTTTTCCTGAGGAATCGCTTGATGTCAAGGAATCAGACCTCCATTACCTCTGCCTCTTTGCGCTTGAGCGTTTCGTCAACCTCCACAACATGCTTGTCGGTCAGCTTCTGGATACGCTCCACGCCGCGATGCACGTCATCCTTTGAGATGTCCTCATCTTTGATAAGACGCTCAAGTTTGGCGTTCGCGTCGCGGCGTTCGTTACGCAGGGCAATCTTCGCTTCTTCGGCGATATGGCGGCACTGTTTGACCAACTCCTTGCGGCGCTCCTCGGTAAGCGGCGGGAAGGGCAGACGGATGGTACCGCCGTCGTTGGATGGAGTGATGCCGAGGTCACTTTTCTGGATGGCCTTCACAACCTCGGTGATAATCTGCTTGTCCCAAGGTTCGATGACAAGGAGGTGAGCCTCAGGAGACTTGACACTTGCCAACTGCGTGATGGGCGTCAAGGCGCCATAGTAATCAACCTGAATACGTTCCAGCATGGCCGCCGACGCCCTCCCGGTACGAATCGTCGAAAATTCATGCGCGAGGTTCAAGACGGTCTTATCCATCTTAGCGGTCGTTGTGGCGATAACATCATCAATCATGACATCCTCCTTGTGGGCGACGGTTCCAACAAATTCTGGCGCAATCAGTAGACAACGGTTCCAACAGGCTCGCCGCGCAGCGCCGCCTCCATCGTCCCTTCCTTCTCCAAACTGAACACGATGAGCGGCAACCGGTTGTCCATGCACAACGAAATCGCTGTGGTGTCCATGATATGCAACTCCTTGGTCAAAATATCAAGGTAGCTGATGCGCTCGAAGCGCTTGGCCTTGGGGTTTAACACCGGGTCGCTGTCGTAAATCCCATCGACCTTCGTCGCCTTCATAAAGACGTCGGCCCCAATCTCACAGGCACGCAGAGCAGCGGTCGTATCGGTGGTGAAGTACGGATTACCGGTACCACCCGCGAAGATGACGACGCGCCCCTTCTCAAGATGGCGGATGGCACGACGCCGGATATAAGTCTCAGCAACCTCCTGCATGGCGATGGCGCTCTGCACTCTGGTGTAGACGCCCGCCCGTTCAAGAGCCTCTTGCAGCGCGAGCGCATTCATGACCGTAGCAAGCATGCCGATGTAGTCGGCTTGACTGCGATCCATGCCCTCAGTCGAGGCCGCCATGCCTCGAAAGATATTGCCCCCGCCAACGGTGATGGCAAGTTCGATGTCGTCGCCGCGGATGCGCTTGATTTGCTCCGCAAGACCGGTAATCACGCGGGGGTCGATACCGTAACCCTGATTGCCCGCAAGATGTTCTCCGGACAGCTTGAGAAGAACACGTCTGTACTTGAATCTTTCCACAGCTCTCCTTCGCTTGGTCTTCCCCGTGCCACACAACGCTGCTATCGAAGCAGTCGAAAACACGCGCGACGACGGTACTAATCTTTATTACCTATCTGACAGATAGCTGTTCGCCTATGTCACTATAGCAAAAGCGGGCACATCCTATAAGGGACATACCCGCATTATCTGCAAAGTGTTATGGATTGGAAGCTACTCAGCCCTGTCCAACCTCGAATCGGTCAAAGCCCACAACCTCTATCGTGTCGCCGATGGACTTCGCGACCCCCTGTATGACCTCTTTGATGGTCTTGTTCGGGTCCTTGACGAAGGCCTGCTCAAGCAGGGTGTTCTCCTCGTAAAACTTCCGGAGGTTGCCCTCGGCAATCTTCTCTTGGATATTCTCAGGCTTGCCGGACTCAGCGGCCTTCGCCCGATAGATTGCCATTTCATGCTCGATGACCTCGGCGGAGAAGCCCTCACGGGTAACGGCACCCGGATTCGCCGCGGCAACCTGCATCGCCACGTCTTTCGCAAGAGCCTTGAACTCATCGTTTGCGGCGCTCGCGTCATTGCCCAACTCGAAGCGGACAAGAACGCCGAGGCGCCCGCCGCCGTGGATATAGCTTGAGATAGCGCCGGTACCCACCGTACGGCGGACAAAACGCGATACTTGGATGTTCTCGCCGATGGTGTGAATGGCCTCGGTGAGAATGGCCTCGACGGTTTCTCCCTCAACAATCGATGCCTTGAGGGCGTCGATGTCAGCGGGGTCACTCGCGAGGGCAGCACGCGCAATTTTCGCCGCGTAGCTGCCGAAAAGGTCGTTGCGAGAGACAAAGTCCGTTTCGCAGTTAACCTCGACCATCGCCGCGGTCTTCGCGTCGTCCGCCAAAACCGTAACGGCAAGACCCTCATTGGTCGCCCGGCCGGCCTTCTTGGCAACGGCGGCAAGTCCACGGGTACGCAGGACGTCGATGGCCTTCTCGATGTTGGCCTCGGCCTCGGTAAGCGCCTTCTTGCACTCCATCATTCCCGCGCCGGTGATTTCTCTCAATTCCTTGACAAGAGCAGCGGTGACTTCTGGCATGGTTCTTCCTTTCTCGGTATCGTTACTCAGCCTCAGGCTGGGATTCTTCCTGTGCCGCGGTATCCGCCTCGGCTTCGGTTTCAGAAGGGACAGCGGCCGGTGCTTCGTCGGCTTCCGGCGCCTCCGCAACGACGGCATCGCCTGTGCTGTCCGTCGCCTGCGTGGCCTCCATATCGGCCTCGCTGATGCCCATCCGGGAAGACCCGGCAATCATGGCGTCCGCGATAACCTCGCAGAGCAGGGTGACGGAGCGAATCGCGTCGTCGTTGGCGGGAATACCGAAGTCCACTTCATCCGGGTCGGCATTGGTGTCAAGAACGCCAATGACGGGGATACCAAGACGATGTGCCTCATGAATGGCGATTTCCTCTCGCTTGGTATCGACGACGAAGATGGCCTGCGGAACGCTTTTCATATTCCTCACGCCGTTGAGGTTGGCCTGCAACTTGGAGAGTTCCTTGCGCAGCAGGATTTGCTCCTTCTTCGGAAGCGCGGCCATGCGACCGTCGGCATCCATCGCCTCAAGTTCCTCCATGCGGGTAACGCGTGAGCGGATGGTGACAAAGTTCGTGAGCATGCCGCCGAGCCAACGAGCGTTGACATAGGGCATCCCGCAGCGGTCAGCGTTGACGGAGACAGCCTCCTGAGCCTGTTTCTTCGTCCCCACAAAGAGCAAGACACCCCCGCGCGCCGCAAGGTCGCTTACAAACGAATAGGTCTTATCGAGTTCGATAAGGGTGCGTTTGAGGTCGATGATGTAGATGCCGTTGCGGTCGGTGAAGATGTAGGGTTTCATCTTGGGGTTCCACCGACGGGTCTGATGCCCGAAATGGACGGCCGCGTCGAGCAGCGACCTGATGTTGACAGTCGTAGCCATATTCTCTCCTTTTTGTTGTTGCCGGAATGCCGTGAGCAAACCGGCCCTCTGCTCGAATCAACCTCTGAACCGCAGCCCTGTTGAGCCACACGCGGCCAAAGTCCTCAAGCATGCGTAATAGTCGAACCGAACTATGATACCAGAAATATCA
>JAIRTN010000063.1 GCA_031254905.1 Coriobacteriales bacterium | reverse complement strand
CACAAACTCCTCACCCTCGTCTTCGCCCTCCTCTTTCTCGGCGCCGCAGTCACCAACGTCCACAAATGGCTCTGCATGAAGGACGCGGGCGCCTCAACGCTGCCCGTCTACAGCGCCATAACCGCCGAGTACGCGCCGGGCGAGCACCCCCTCCACGTCAGGGCCTTCACCATCGAGGACGCGGGCATCCCCGGCTACTCCGTCTTCAAACTCTCCGCTGCCGACGCCGCGGAAGGCGGCCTCATAAGCGGGGCGTACTGGGACTGGCGCTACCCCCTGAGCTTCTCACAAACAGAAATAAAGCAGCCTATGACCCTCGACCAACTCATAGCAACATACGGCCAAGAATTCGCCGCTTACGACACCATTTGGGTCGTCTGGGCAGACGGCAACGCCGTCGTTCTCAAGCAGGGGAGGGACTATTAACACACACGCCACCATGCCGCCCGTACTTCGCCTGCTCCGCCCCAAGCAATGGGCAAAAAACGCCTTCGTCTTCTGCCCGCTCATCTTCGCCAAGGGGCTGTTCGACCTGCCGCTGCTCTCCCGCGCGCTTCTGGCCGTCCTCGTGTTTTGCCTCGTATCCAGCGCAATCTACATCCTCAACGACAGCATCGACGTAGAAGAAGACAGGCGTCACCCCACCAAACGCCTCCGCCCTCTGGCAAGCCGCGAAATCAGCCTCGCCTTCGCCGGCATCCTCGCGGCAATCCTCCTCATCGTGGGCATCTGCCTCTCGCTGCTGCTCGCCCTGCCCTTCACAGCGGTAACGGCGTGCTACCTCGCCCTCAACATCGCGTATTCGCTCCTCCTCAAACGCGTCCCGATACTCGACATCATGTGCATCTCCGTCGGCTTCGTGCTGCGCGTCCTCGCGGGCGTTTTCGCCATCGGCTGCGAACTGTCGCCGTGGATACTCATGTGCACCTTCTTCCTCGCCCTTTTCATCGCGATGCAAAAGCGCCACGGCGAACTCATAAGCGCGCAACGGCTCGAGGACGCTGCAAAAGAGCAGGTAAATGGGGAGAAGAACGGCACGTCACCCGAGCCGAACGCGTCCCGCTCCGATGAGATGTTGCGCGCCGAGGGCACAGCCCCCACCGGCACCGAGCCTCGGCGCCCCGGGGCGCTTTCCAGCCGCAGCGTGCTTCGGCATTATCGGCAAGGTCTTTTTACAGAGATGATTCCTGTTTCCGTGGCGCTGGCCGTGACCTCCTACTCGTTTTACACCATCAGTTCAGCCTCGAGCAGCTATATGATGATTACCATCCTGTTTGTCATCTACGGTATCTTCAGGTATCAGATGCTCGCCAAGGCTCTCGGTGGCGTCGAAGCGCCCGAAAACGCCCTGTTTTCCGATAAGCCACTCTTGATAAACGTGCTGCTCTGGCTGTGCGCCTGCGGGCTTATCCTCTATCTTACGTAATCATTGAGGCCTGCGCCTGCGCGAAGGTGCGAGCGCCAACAAAGCCGGAAACGAGAGGCACGCATGGACGTCTACGACTTCGACAAAACGCTGTACCAAAGGGATTCGACAGTCGATTTCTTCCTTTTCTGTCTCAGGCGACATCCCAAGGTCTTTCTCAGCGTGCCCCGCGCGGTAGTCTCGGGACTTGGACATATAGTAGGCTTGCGCACCATCACGCAGTTTAAGGAGTGTTTCTATCGCTTCTTGCGCCACGTACCCGACGTCGAGGCGGAAGTACGGCTGTTCTGGGAGGCATCGCGCCTGCGGGTTGCGGGGCCGTGCCAGCCTAAGCCGGGCGATTTAGTCATATCGGCCTCGCCCGAGTTTCTGCTCGCGCCCATCTGCTCCGAACTCGGCCTTCGCCTCATCGCCTCGCGGGTGTCGCCCACAACAGGGCTCTACGAGGGAATCAACTGCCGCAAAGAGGAGAAGGTGCGCCGCTTCAGGGAGGAGTATCCCAACGCCACCATCGACGCCTTCTACTCCGATTCGCTCTCCGACCGCCCCCTTGCCATCCTCGCCACCCAAGCCTTCATCGTCACCAAAGGCACTCTCGTCCCTTGGGCCACCTACGACCCCCACTTCCCCCCCACCCCCTAGACCACACCGCTCCCACCTCCGCCTCAGAACATCCCTTCCCGTCAGCGCCTTCAGTTCCCCCTTTGAAACCCTCTCGTCAAAGAATTTCGGATTGACAGGATTGAGAGGATTGACAGATTGGGGGCGGCAAGTCGCGCGCAGAGGGCTTTATTTCTGATAGACTTATATCCCAGTGGTTTTCTGCTGGATGAAAGGTTGTATCGTTTGTGATTGGCGTTCTCGTAGCCATCGTTTTTTGTGTTGCCATTCCATTTGTCATAATGGCCATGTTAGTACCCTCACTTGACAAAACAGCCCCCAAGGTCGGCAATTTCCGCGGCGTTTTGGTCTACAACGGCTTGGGTATTGTCTGGTTTGTCTGGCTCATTTCGTTTTGGATGGGGGCGCACGTTCTCGCGACGCTGCATATCCCGCAGCCCGCGTGGATTAGCTACCTTGTCCCCCTCTTTCCTATTCTCGCGGGCTCATGCGCCTTTGGCCTGTTCGACGACTGGGCGGGCAGCAATCTCACGCGGGGCTTCAAGGGCCATCTCAAGGCGCTTGCCCACGGCCGGCTCACCACGGGCGGCCTCAAATTTCTCGGGATAGGATTCCTCAGCCTGTTTCTGGCGATTTCGCTGTACTACGAAGGCGCGGCCTCGATACCGCGGGTGCTGCTCGTAACCTGTGCCATCGCGCTGAGCGCCAACCTCATGAACCTTTTCGATTTGCGTCCCGGCAGAGCGCAGAAGATATATATCTTAGGCCTCGCGCTTGCCGTCGCCTTCGTCGCCCTGTTTGGGATAGTCGGCCTCGGGCTGTGGGACATCGTCTCTTTGGCGCTTGCCGGCTTGGGCCCGCTTGTGGCGGTATGGCGCTTCGACCTCGGCGAACGGGGTATGATAGGGGACGCCGGGGCGAACTCCATGGGCGCCTTTTTGGGCTTCCTTTACGCAACGGCTCTGCCCATCTGGGCGCTTGTCCTCATGGTGGCGGTGCTGGCGGCCGCCAATCTCTTGAGCGAGCGCGTTTCGTTTTCTCAGGTAATCGAGGGCAACAAGGTGCTTGCCGCTCTTGATGGATGGGGTAGAAAGAAAGGCACGAACATGAACGACGATGGGATGAACACAAAACGAACACAAAGGAAGTAGGAGAGTAGCATGGCGAAGCACATCTTTGTGACCGGCGGAGTTGTTTCCTCATTGGGCAAGGGTATTACCGCGGCCTCGCTGGGGCAACTCCTCAAGGCGCGCGGCTATCGGGTCACTATGCAAAAGGCCGACCCCTACCTCAATGTCGACCCGGGCACCATGAGCCCTTTCCAGCACGGGGAGGTCTTTGTCACGGACGACGGCCACGAAGGCGACCTCGACCTCGGCCATTACGAGCGCTTCATCGACGAAAGCCTCTCGCGCGAGTCCAATTTCACCGCCGGCTCCATCTACCAATCCCTGATTTCACGCGAAAGACGGGGAGACTTTCTTGGCGGTACGGTGCAGGTAATCCCCCACATGACCAACGCCATCAAAGACCGCCTCATGCGCATCGCCGAGCAGTCCAACGCCGACATCGTAATCACCGAGATAGGCGGCACCATAGGAGACATCGAGTCGCTGCCCTTTATCGAAGCGGCCCGCCAGTTCAAGATGTCCAAGCCCCTCGGCGACGTACTCTTTATCCACGTAACCCTCGTTCCGTATATCCCCGCTGCTCACGAGGTCAAAACCAAGCCAACGCAGCACTCCGTCAAAGAACTGCGCTCCATCGGCGTGCAGCCCGACTTCATCGTCTGCCGCAGCGACCGCGACCTCCCCGATAAAGTGCGAGAAAAAATAGCACTTTTCTGCGACGTAAAGGTCGAAAACGTCATCAACTGCATCGACGCCGCGAGCATCTACCAAGTGCCGCTCAATTTGTACGAGCAGGACTTCGACATCAAGGTGCTTGACGCGCTGCTGCTGGAACCCGCTGCCATCGACTTGCGCGACTGGAAGGCCTACGTTGACAAGATGGACAGGTTACAGGGAGAGGTACGTATCGCGGTTGTGGGCAAATACGTCTCGCTTCCCGATGCCTACCTCAGTATCATCGAGGCCCTTGGGCACGCGGGGGTTCACCATGAGCGCAAGGTCAACGTTCATCTCATCGACGGCGAAACGCTCAAGGCGGAGGGGGTCGCCAAGGTGCTTGATTCCATGGACGGCATACTGGTGCCGGGCGGTTTTGGCATCCGCGCCTTTGAGGGTAAGATTGCCGCGGTGCGTTACGCCCGCGAGAACAAGGTGCCCTTCCTCGGCATCTGTCTGGGCCTTCATGCCGCGGTCTGCGAGTTCGCCCGCAACGTCGCCGGCATGGAAAACGCAAATTCGGCGGAGTTCGCAAACGAGGTTCCCTACGAACTCAGCTATCCCGTCATCGACCTCATGCCCGAGCAGGAGGACATCGACGACCTCGGCGGTACCATGCGCTTGGGTGCCTATCCCTGCAAGGTGTTGGACGGCACGCGGGCCTTTGATGCCTACGGCGAGCCGGTCATCTACGAGCGCCATCGCCATCGCTACGAGGTAAGCAACGTTTTCCGCGAGCGCCTTGCGGACGCGGGCCTTGTGATAAGCGGCATCTCTCCCGACGCGCGGCTCGTCGAAATGATAGAACTCGCCGACCATCCTTGGTTCGTCGCGAGCCAAGGACATCCCGAGTTCAAGAGCCG